>JAAUTJ010000302.1 GCA_012031475.1 Leptolyngbyaceae cyanobacterium SM1_3_5
TTTAACCCAAAAAATTTGCAGTTTAATTCTGGCGGGCGATCGAATTCTGGCTGAAAATGAAGCCGAGTGTCTAGAAAACTGGTGCGATCGCGCCTGATTAACAACTGGGAAGCAACCGACGAACCGCCGCACTTAAAAACCATTCGCGATCGCCTATTGCATCTCGGACAGCGCAATCGCGGCCTGCTCGATCTCTATCAGCAGATTTTGCAGCATGGGGCAGTGGAAGCGGTCGATACCCCAGAGCAAATCGAGCTTCGGCTTTCGGGTTTGGTGGTGAAGCGCAGCAGTCAGCTTCAGGTTTCCAATCGAATTTATGCGACCGTCTTTCGTCACAACTGGGTGCAGCGAGTTCTGGCTGATTTCAAAGCAGATTTCATGCAGATTGTCAGTACGCAAGAGCAAAAGCTGCTGTCGATGCTCAGCGTTATGGAAGGCAAAGATTTTGCGGAAATTCTGCATCACATTTTAGGCTCAATTCTGTTCAAACTGGGCGAAATGATCAGAGCCGATCGCACCACGATCTTCTTTGTGGACGAAGAGAAAAACGATATTTGGTCGATCATTGCTCACAACGATGGCAGCAGTCCAGACATCGAAATTATTACCAATAAAGGCAAAGGGCGAGTTGCCAACTTCACAAAAATGGTGACTGAACCTTTCTATTTTCGCGATACCGATAGCGAAACTGCAATTAAAACGGATGACTCTTCTAAATACCACGTCTACACCAATTTGGTGATGCCGCTCACTAGTCCGCAATATAGACTAACCGCAGTTTTACAGCTTGTGAATAAGCTGAAGCGATCGAGCAATTCCCATGCACCTTTAGCAGAGCGAATTAGTCCCCAAGGCTTCACTTCTGCGGATGAAAAGCAGCTTGAAGAATATGCTTCAGCCATCTTAAGAATTCTTGTTCGCTGTCAGGACTGCTACAAACTCACTCAGCGATTGCGAGCTTCAGAAGCATTAACTGAGGCAACCCGATCGATTTCGCAAAGCAGCCTCGATTCTGAAGAAATTATCGATCGCGTTATGGATGCTGCAAAAAAATTAATGAACGCCGATCGCTCGACCTTGTGGCTGCTCGATCGCGAAACGAATCAACTGTGGACAAAAGTGACGTTTGAAGACGGGGTAAAGCGTGATTTACGGGTGCAGATCGGACAGGGATTTGTTGGTCAAGTCGCTCAGTCTGGCGAACCGCTGAATATTGGGTTTGATCTGTACGATCACCCGGATTCTGGGACGGCTCAAAGTACCGATCGCAAAACAGGATATCGCACCTGTCAGCCTACTCTGTATGCCTGTTTGGAGTCCAGAAGGCGAACTGCTCGGCGTCACACAACTGGTTAATCGCCGCAAGCAGGGCGAACCCGATTACAATCCCGCAAATTGGCCTCAGGCTCCCGAATGTTTCAAGGCCAGCTTTGATGGCAATAGCCAGAAATATATGCAGGTTTTTAATGCTCAAGTTGGCGTCGCATTGCACAATGCCAGACAGTTTGCTGCCGTGAAACAGCAGATCGATAGTCAACCGCAAACGTTGGTTTTCAAACCTTGGCAATGCTCAATCAGGTGATGGATAACCAGGGATTTGATGACATTCTGGACACGACTCTGCGATCGATTACGCTCAAAATTAGTAAGTCCCTCAGTGCCGATCGCACGACAATTTTTCTGCTCGATCAAGAGCGCAATGAATTTTGGTCGATCGTGGCTGAAGCGGATGGAGACGATCGATCGCTGGGCATTCAAATTCCGGCCAACAAAGGCATTGTCGGTGAAGTTGCTCGCCTGAAACAAACAATTAATATTCCCTTTGATTTCTACGATGATCCGCGATCGATGACGGCAAGAGAACAAGACAAACGCAACCACTACCGCACCTACACGATGCTGGCCTTGCCGCTATTAAATGAGCAGGGCGATCTGATTGCTGTTCTGCAACTGCTGAATAAATTAAAGAGAGAAAGCAGCCCCGATGTGCCTTTAGGAGAACGAATCGATCAGCAGGGATTCACTGCGGCAGATGAGCAGCAATTTATGGCAACCGCTCCGTTAATTCGGATGATTTTAGAAAGCTTTCGTTCGTATCACAAAACTGCCAGAGGTCAGCGAGTTGCTGCCGCTTTGATGGCCGCAACGCGATCGGTCAGCCAAAGCAGCTTAGAGCCAACCGAGATTCTTCAGCGCGTCATGGAAGCGGCCAAAGAATTAATGAATGCCGATCGCAGTACGCTCTGGCTGCTCGACCACAAATCGCATGAATTATGGACAGAAATTGCGGTTGAAGATGGCTCAATTCGCGAATTTCGCGTACAGGTTGGACAAGGCTACGCAGGTAAGGTGGCGGAAACCGCGAAGCCTCTCAACATTCCGTTTGATCTCTACACTCACCCAAACTCAGAAATGGCGCAAAGAACCGATCGCCAAAGCGGATATCGTACCTGTAGTTTGCTCTGTTTACCTGTTTTGAATCCAGATGGCGAACTGATTGGTGTGACTCAGCTTGTCAATAAGCGGCGATCGGACGGCTCTTTTAATGTAGAACCTGGTGCAGAAGAAGTACCAGAATATTTGCAAATCAGTTTTGATGAAACTGATCAGAAATACATGCAGATTTTTAATAATCAGGTCGGAGTCATTCTACAAAACGCAGAACTTTTAGCAGCCGTTCGACAACAAGAGCAGACGCTTCGTGATAATCTCAATTCTCCTCCGTCTACTCCATCTCAAAACAATTGAAGAGAACTTTGAAGATTGCTCTTATCGATCGACAAGGCTGGACTGGTGAAAGATCTATCTAAAGTATTATGGTCACTTTACTCCAATCAATTTTATATTAAGGGACTGTCGATCGAATTTGCGGGACAAATTCGATCTTGTTGCGTTGGTGTCATTTATGGCGATCGAGCGGTTGGGCGATTACGCTTATCAGGCAGTTCAAAAACATTTCAGGAAATCGACAAAGTTTGCAGCAGAAGTTTTGGCCGACCGTGACCCGGAGCCGCTGCATCAAATGCGCGTGGGAATGCGGCGTTTGCGGACGGCGTTGATGGTATTTGAAAGTGCGATCGATCTGCCAAAAGCAATCAGTGAAACTCGAATTAAAAAGTTTGCTCAAACATTGGGAGCAGTGCGCGATATTGATGTGATGCAGGCTAAATTAATCGATCGCTATCGGCCTGATCTCGATCGCAAAGAGCAAAAGCAGCTTGATAGATTGCTCGACGATATGAAGAAGCAGCGCAAACAGGCATTTGCTGAAGTTGAAGCGATGCTCGAAGGCAAGCGGTATGGCGACTTTAAGCAAAGTTTTCAAGATTGGCTGGATGCACCGGAGTTTTTGCGATCGCCGCACTGCCCATCCACTCTGCTGTGCCGGATTTGCTGCTGCCGCTGATTAGCGATTTGTTGCTGCATCCGGCTTGGCTGGTCGGCGCAGAATTAGGGACTGATTCACTCGATGAAGCGATCGCAACCACGCTAAGAAACCACAGCGAACCGCTGCACGATTTGCGTAAACAAATTAAGCGCGTCCGCTATCAAACTGAATTTTTTACGCAGTTTTATGGCGGCGATTTTGCTCAGCAGGTTGCAGATTTTCAGAGCATTCAAGAGGTGCTGGGAGAAATTCAAGACTATTCTATTTTGAAGGACTTCATGGGCGATTTTTGCACACAAATTGGCACAAATCTCTACCGATTTTGGCACAGCGGCTTGAACATGAACAGACTAGCCTATGGAAAACCTGGCAGCCGATTCAGCAGCGCTATCTTGATCCAGAATTTCGGGCGAAATTGCGATCGATCGTGCTGCAAATTCACTTGCAGGAAAGCCGCGATGCGGTGGTTATGGGCAGTGAGTAGGCGCGATTGCGCTTAAATCCAGCCGCGCAAACGATAAATCACGATGCCAATGTATTCCTTAATGGCGCGGGAAACTTGCTGGAGGCGATCGGCATCGGGAATCCAGTTGAGCAGCGTTGATTCGGTCGAGGCGCTCAGTTCGCGCATGTCCTGCTCGGTGATCAGAAAATCGGTGGGCGCGGCGATCGACTCGATGCCCTGCTTGGCGAAAATCAGGAGCGATCGCGGCATGTGCATGGCGGACGTAACCAGCAAAATTCGCCGCAGTCCGCGCTCTTGCAAGATTTTTCGCACGTTGACGGCATTCTCGTAGGTGTTGAGCGAAGTCGGGTCTTGCAAGATTGCGCTTTCCGGTACGCCCAGCGCGATCGCAATTTTCGCCATGTCTGCCGATTCTGAAGGGCCGCCGCCCTTCCAATCGATCCGCCCGCCGCTCATGATGACAAACGGGGCTTTGCCTTCGCGAAAAAGTTGTGCCCCATAGAGGACGCGATCGCCCGCTTCATGCACATCCACCCAAGGCCGAGGCGGAATTTGCGGCTTCACCCCACCCCCCAAAACGACGATCGCATCGGCATTTGGCAAGGGATTTGAGGGCAGATTTTGCCATTCCAACGATCGCAGCAGATACGTTGCCGCCACGCCATTTCCGCCAACCAGCAGCAAAATGAGCGCGATCGCCAAACTCAAGGTCGCAATGCGCGGTCGCCACCATAGCGTTACAAGCGCCACCAGCATCAGCACACAGGCCAAGCCGAGCGGATAGACAAACAGTGGCAGGAGTTTGGAGAAAAAGAGAAACATGGGCGATCGGGTGTGGGGTGTTGATAGAGAGGCGATCACTGGGACAATGCCTTCAGTAATTTTCTGTAAGACTAATAACATCTTGTTGAATTTTTCACAAAAAACACCTAAATTCCTGTGGTAATTCATGAAGAGCGTAAGGAATACTGAAAATAACACAGCAACGGGTTGAAAGCGCTTTAAGAAGAGCGAAATTCTTAGAATCTTTGGTTGCTGCTAACTTCCTTTGAACGTGAACAGGATGAATCAATGGCAACAAAGCTGACAAAAAGAGTTGAGTCAGAAATTCAGCGACTTGTCAAAGAGTATGACTATGGCGAGTCAGTTCTGAAAGATTTTGCTTTGTTTGTACTTGAGAAGCCGATCGCTCCGATTAAACCGTTGACACTGCCACAACTGAAACAAAAGATCTATCAATACTTTGAAGTCAAAGATGCGACTGCTTTGAAGAAGGCGGGCGGCTTCAAAATGGCAACGAGCAGCATGGGTAAACTTGATCTCAGCAAAAAAGCAGGTTGGGAACAGCTTCATCGCAAGTTCATCGGAATTTTGCCTGGAGAAGAAAACGAGCAGGGATATGGCTGCATCAATGGAATTAACATCTTCAAGTACGATTTGCCCTGGAAAGCGTTTGGACTCGATCCAGAAACGTCAACCACTGAAGATGTTAAAGCTGCTTACAGAAGCTTGAGCAAAATCTATCATCCAGACGGCTCGAATGGTGATGTTCAGATTTTTGAACGTTTGAATGTGTTTTACAGAAGTCTTACCGAGAAGTTCTAGAAATGGCAGAAATTTACATCACTTCGCAGGAGCTAATCAAAACCTTAAAGATTAGCTCTCAGGAACTTGTGGACATTGAGACGTTCTTTGATGCTCATTCAGAGGATGAATGGGAATTAGTCAAAGGAAAAGACTATCGAATCACCGTCAGAGCAACCGGGTTGAGAGAGTACACTGCAACAGGAGCGTACACGATCGCTAAGTATCTAGAAGCCACAAGAAAACCTGGTTTTGGGACATTCTCAAAGAATGGTTTCTGCACACTAAGCGTGAGATTCGTAGAGCATTCATTCGCAAGCACATTCTTGATAACTGCTCTTCTTTAATAAGAAGAAACAACATTCTTTTCATTTCTCGATCAGATGTTGTCGCAATTTTCAAGACTCGATCGGACTACCTGCTCACAACGCTTGAGCTAGCCAAAAAAACTGATTCGCCGCTTTTACCAGGGCAAGACTACGAAGAATTGGTTGATGAAGGATATTATTTCTCAACATCAGGCATCTTTAAGCTTGGTAAGGTTCTCAAAGAGCGCCAAACCAAAAAGAATCGTCAGGAGTGGTGCTGGGATGTTGGCGAGGTGATTGAACCTCAAGTTGACGACATTGTGACTCAAATCAAGAAGCGCCACGCGCAGATTCAAAAGGCGAAAGACAAAGCTAAAAAGCGTGATAAGAGTACTTGCCTTATCACAAATCAGAAGAAGAATGCAGTGGACAACTGGAAGCTAGCGGCTCATCATTTGTATTCTCAGAATGAATGTCCTCATCTGGCAGATTCAGAAGACAATCTCATTACCGTGAAGGAAGAGGTACATGATCAGTTTCATTCGGAGTACAT
>JAAUTJ010000303.1 GCA_012031475.1 Leptolyngbyaceae cyanobacterium SM1_3_5
GTCGAGATCTGCGCGTCTGGTGACAGGGGCGGCCAGAGGGGGCAATCGCGGTAGCTTAGGGGCGATCGGGGGCGGACTGAGGTGGGTAGATGCACTGATCGGTACAGCTAGGTTTGGAGACAGGACTTAGACAAAGGCTTTCCCCTCGTCTCTCATCCTGCCTATTGCGGAGCAGCCAGCTTCAGCGTCCAGTAGTGATTCCACTGTTCGACGCCCAAATCGTTGGAGAGGAAGACGTGACCCACGCCGATTTCCTGCATGTTGGGATTGAGCATGTTGGCGCGATGCCCCGGACTGTTGCTCCAGCCATTAAAGACCGAATCTGCTGTTGCAAAGCCTGCCGCAATGTTTTCAGCCGCAGTGGAAAAGCGATATCCGGCTGCGCGAATCCGCTGGTCAAACGGTGTGCCGTCTTTGCTGATGTGGCTGTAGAAATCTTGCGAGGCCATGTTTTGGCTGTGGCCTTGCGCGGCAGCAGTCAGGCGATCGCTCAGCCGCACTGCATTCAGGCCATTGCGCGATCGAAAATCGTTGACGAGGGACAAGATCTGATCGGCCATGTTGGGCGCGGGCGGCGGGGTTGCTCCTTTGGTCAGCGGAGCCGCAGCGGTTGTCATTCTCAGCCGATAGTTATTCGTGCCGCGTCCCATCGTGGACACTTGCAGAAAATAAGTTCCTGCCGCGAGATTGGCTTCGATCGCGCCCCCGTTGAGGACGCATCCGCTCGCTTCTAATCGTTTCGCCCGCGTCGATCAGGCCGTTTTGGTTGCGGTCTTGAATCAGTTGCAGGCTGGCACCCTGACCAGAGCTTCTAAACTGCAAATTCAGTTTGCTGGCATTTGTTAGGCTGAAGCTGAATAAATCGCTGCGGTTCCTTGCACTGAGGCGATCGCGGATCGTGGTGGCTTCCGAAATCGGCGCGGCAGCATTCAAATTGCGCTGACGAGATTGCATGGTGGTTCCAAACGCTACGTTTCCAGGTAAGCCGTCGGGCTGTGCGATCGCCCACCTGAAATGTACGGATGTTCCAACTGCACCGATCAAGCGACAAATGAGTGCGGCGGGGATCGCAATCCGTCACTCTCCGCGAAATCTTGGAGGATTCCTGCCGATTCTAGGTAGTATGGTTTTGACGGCAGCATGTTCTTTGCGATCGAACTTGGCTTGTTTGCGCTTCAAGCCAGCGGCGACTCGCTGTTTGAGTTCTCAAATTGTCATTTTTTTATGCAGACTGAAGCGTTCAGTAAGCTTTTCCCACTTTTCAATGCAGCCAGTCCCGACACGCTCGACTGGCTGCTGTCGATCGCCACTGAACACGATTATCCTGCCGATCGCGCCGTGCTAATGGAAGATGCGTGGGGCAACGCCGTGTATTTTGTCGAATCCGGCTGGGTGAAAGTGCGGCGTCACGCAGGCGAAGAAGTTGTGACACTGGCGATTTTGGGTCAGGGCGATTTCTTTGGCGAAATGGCAATTCTGGACGAATCGCCGCGATCGACCGATGTGGTTGCCCTCTCGCCCGTCAAGCTGCTCAGCATTTCTGCCCAAAAATTCATCCAAACTTTGTTTCGCGATTCGCAGCTTCACCACCGGATGCTGCAACTGATGGTGCGCCGCTTGCGCCAAACCAACTTTCGCTTTCAGCTTCGCCAGCAGCGACCCGCGATTAAGCTTGCTAACACGCTTTTGGCGCTAGGTGAAAATTACGGGCAGCAATCGCCACAGGGAGCCGACATTTTCAACATTCCCACCAAAGATTTAGCGGATGTTGCGGACATTCGGGAAGACGAAGCCGCATACATCATGGAAAAGCTGCACAGCAAAGGATTGATTCAAGTCAATCCCGATCGCCAACTGATCCACCTCGTCCGCATCAAGCATTTGGCGCATCTGGCAGGTCGAATTTAAGTAGAGAGGGGCAGGTCGTCGCCGTACCCCTGTAGAGATTTGCGGTTCGATCGATTTCGATGAGCGCCAGTTCGATGAACGATCGACTGCGTGGCGATCGTTTGAAAAGCCCAAATCCCCACGAGTGGGGGACTTTGAGGCCAGTCGATGATCCTCCAGACCACTCGGTTGGCTGCTGAGTGTTCCTACAGGCGCTACCAAAGGTTTGCAAAGCATTTGGCTCCCGCTTGCCGCTGTGCCGAGCGATCGACCCTGCAAACAATCCTCAAAGTCCCCCATTCATGGGGGATTTAGGGGGCTTCCCAAAAGCAAAATCTTACCAAGCGAACCTTAAATCAAGCCGGGACCTTTGCCGCGATCGTCGTGGTCGCTGGTCAGCTTGCCGGATTCGTCGGTGTCGTTGATTTCAGCGAGTTCTGCTTCGCGTTCGGCAGCTTCAGCGGCTTCTTTGGCCTGCAAATCTCCCGGTTCTTCGTAGTACATTTCTGGCTCGATCGCGTAGTTGTTCACCAAGCCTTCTTTGTCAACCGTGTAGCCCTCGGTAGCGGGATCGGCATCGTCTGGCGCGTGTTTGTAGCCCTTGCCTTCTCGTTCTGCACGAGCAGCGGTTTCAGCCGGAATAATGCCGCGATCGTAACTGTCGGATTCAACGTTCGGATTGCTCATGTTGTCCTCCATACAGATTTGCTGATGTATTTGCAGTATCGGGGCGACGGTCAAGATTCTCCGTCTATCTTCAGAGGGAAATGTATCCGCTAGAACAAACTGCGCCACTGCTGTTCGATCGCAACCGCTTCCGGCGTCCCTTCTAGCGGAAACATTGGCAGAAACTCTTTGTCGGTTTGCACTTCGTAAGGACCTTCTTTGATTTCCAGCATCACCGTGTCGGGCTGAAGCGCAACCAGCGTATGATATGTCCCTTCTGCCAGTTCGACGGCGCGAGTTGCACCTGCTGCGCTGAGATGTTCCGTGTGCATCAATTCGCCTTGCGCGTCCATCACAATCAGACCGATCGCGCCTTGAATCACCAGAAAAAACTCGAAGCCGTTCACAGCGGAAACTCGCTGATGCCGATGCGGACGCACGTAGGTTCCAGGCTGCAACACGTTGAGAAATCGCTGGACACGCTCAGAATGTTGGTGAAAATTGTAGTTCTGCCGTTGACGCGGGTTGATCGCGCCTCAGTTGCGATCGCGTCCATCAAATCTTGAGTCAGGCATTTGAGCGGCAGCGGTTCCACAAGCAGGTTTTGGTAAAACGATCGAGGCTAGCCTAGCGCAGGATCGAAGCGGGAAGCAAATGCGATCGACGGCAAGCAGTTGGACAATCGATCGACGGCAAGCAGTCAGAAAGCGACCACTGCTTAGCACAAGCGATTAGAAATGCCAGTGACAACCGACTTAGATCAGTAGAAAAGATTAATTTCGATTAGGAAGAAGAATTTTGTAATTTATCACACAAACTGCGGGCAATTTGCCTGGATTAACCGTTGATCTCCGATCGAAAAACGTAGCTTCTGCTGTGATTTGAGTCACGGTGCAATCGAGTTGCGATCGTCGTTTCACCTCTGCCCCAAGACGGGGATCGCTCAGTTTGCAAGCGATCCCCGTCTTTCTACGGAGAAGTTAATGTTGCCACTTTTGAAAAAGACTGACATAATTGAACTGATTGATAAGTAACGTTTCTCAGCGCAATCTAACTTCAGATTTGTTCATTGAATCTTGAGTCGTTACTTCCAAAAATAACCGAGTTCGACATTCTTTTTTGCGAGTTAAAACCCATGCTGTTAGAAACCCCTAAGTTTGAGGAGCTAAAAACGCCAGCCGTGCAGTCGATTCACTGCCCCAACTGCGGTAGCTTTGCCAAACGCCATCGACTCGCAAGCGAAAGAACGCAGACCGAATGCCCGACCTGCGACTATTTCATGCTGACCTGCTCGCGCACAGGCAGCGTTCTTGAAGCGTATGCGCCTGGACTCTGGGTTCGCTAGGCGAAATTTAAGTGCGATCGCGCTCTGCCTGTGACGCTCGCAACTGTCCACAGGCGGCATCTGCTTCCAAGCCACGCGATCGCCGCACACTCACCGCAATGTGCCGATCTTGCAACGCCTGCACAAACGCCTGAATGCTTTTCGGATCAGGCCGCTTGTAGGCGACTTCGCGAATCGGGTTGTAGGGAATTAGATTGACGTGGCTCTGGAAGCCGCGCAGCAGTGCGGCCAGTTCGATCGCGTGTTCCAGTCGATCGTTCAAACTACCCAGCAAAATATATTCAAAGCTGACGCGCCGTCCCGTCGTCTGCACGTACTCTTGGCATTCGGCCAGCAGAGACTCGATCGAAAACTTCTGAGCGCTGGGAATCAACTGTTCGCGCAAATTTTGATTGGAAGCGTGGAGGCTAACCGCTAAGGTGGACTGAAGCTGATGCTGTGCCAGTCGGCGGATCGCGTTGGGAATACCGACTGTGGAATGGTGATCGATCGCGCTCCGATGCCAATGTCTTCGTTGATCGATCGCACAGCCGCCAGCACGTGATCGACATTCAGCAGCGGTTCGCCCATGCCCATAAACACAATGTTGCTGACGCGCTGCCCAAAATCTTCCTGAACGGTCAACACCTGATCGACAATTTCATGCGGAGCTAGATTGCGGGCAAAGCCGCCTTTTCCGGTCGCACAAAAGTCGCAGCCCATCGGACAGCCGACCTGTGACGACACGCAAACCGTCAGCCGCTTCTCTGTCGGAATCCCGACCGTTTCGATAATCTGTCCGTCCGTCATTCGTAGCAGAAACTTCACCGTGCCGTCCGGAGCCGCCGATCGATAGTGCAGTTCCGATCGCCCGATCGCCACGTCCGCCCTGCTCGATCGCCACGCCTTCGGAAAAACGGAAATATCCGCGATCGATCTGGCTCCCTGCTGATAAATCCACTGGTGCAGCTGCTTGCCGCGATAAGCGGGCTGGCCGTGCTGCTGCACCCAAGCGGTCAGTTCCGTCAGGGACATGCCCAACAGGGCGTTTGCGTCGTCGTTTGTTCTAAAAGTTCAGTCGTCATAGTGCGATCGATCGGTCTGCTTCGATCTTAGCGGCTGCGATCGCGGAGCGGCGTTATTTTTTAGAGCGATCGCTCCGCACACTCGTTCCGCGACTGGTGGGATCGATCGGCGGCTTGGCGGGGGGCGGATCGGTTTGGAGTTGCGATCGCCCGTTACGAATGACGCGAATCATTTCAGCTAGCTGCTGCTCCATGTCGCGCAGGACGCGATCGGCATAGGCGTCCGCTCCGGCTTGGACGTCTTCGCACTCGGCGATCGTGATTCGGCGCATTTCCTCTAGATCTTGCTGAGCCTGACGGCGCATTCGCTCAATGTCGGCCATCGTTTGCTCTTGGGCAGCTTCGCATTCTTGCTGGACACGCTGACGGATTTGTTGTGCTTCCAGTTCGGCCTGCCGAATCAAGCCCATCTCGTCAAGAATTTGAGCGGCGCGACGCTCGGCAGATTCCAGAATTTCCTGCGCGTACTGCTCGGCTTCCAGCAGAATTTCGTCTTTGTGCCGCACCACTTCCACTGCTTCCTGGAAGGCAGGAGGCAGGCCGAGGCGAATCAAATCAAGCTGATCGAGAATTTGCTCTTCGTCGATCAGCGTCCGCCGACTCAGGGGAATGCGCGGACTGTCGAGAATCAGTTCTTCGAGCTTGTTGAGTTCGGTGGGAATGTCTACGCCTGCTCGTGCTGCCTCTCCAAAGGCGGCTCCATCTGGCGGGCTGGCTCCGTTACGGTTGGCGTCGCCGCTTCGAGCGGGGCTGTTAGAGGTGGAGTCTGGACGTAGCATCGGTGGATGTCCAAAGCAACAGATGAAGGAACAAGGTGGTCGATCGGTCCGCCGAAGCGGGCAATTTCTTTGACCTGACTACTGCTGAGGAAGCTGTATTCGGTCGAAGTCGCCAGAAAAACCGTTTCGACGCGATCGGACAGGGTTTTGTTAGTATGCGCCATTTGTAGCTCTTTCTCAAAATCGGAAACCGCCCGCAGTCCGCGCAGCAAAACGCGAGCTTGCCGCAGTTGGGCATACGTCACGGTCAATCCGTTGAAGCTGTCTACTTCCACATTTGGCAGGTGCTGGGTCGATCGCTGAATCTGCTCCACCCGCTTTTGGACGGGAAACAGCGGCGTTTTGCTGGGGTTGGACATCACCACGACGATCACGCGCTCATAGAGCTGACAGCCCCGCTCAATGATGTCGAGATGGCCGAGGGTAATCGGATCAAAGCTACCAGGGTAGATCGCAATCACAGTTGCTGCAAGCTCCAAGTGTCTGACGCGATTATATAGCGGGTGTTGGGTGTTGGGTGTCGGGTGTCGGGTGT
>JAAUTJ010000304.1 GCA_012031475.1 Leptolyngbyaceae cyanobacterium SM1_3_5
GAGCAAAGAGGTCGATCGCCCAATCGGATCTTTCGACAATGGCCGCAGACCTGCATCCAGAAACTCAACGCTTTGCGGCAATCGTAGCGATCGCCTTGTTTGGGACGACAAAGTTTCGGGAATTCTACGAAAGTTGCAGTCGTGGAATTCATGAACATTCGCCAGATTATTTTGAGCGTTGCCCTTATTGCCGCCTCGCCGCTCGTCGCCGTTTCTGCTTTCGCCGCTCCGATCGCACTCGATCGATCGCCCGTCGTCATCAAGCAGAGCGGATCGGAATACAGCCTATGTCAAGCAGAATTACGCAGGCGGATGGGTGGGGCGCGATCGATCGTCAGCGTTTCGATCACCGATTCGACTTCCTCTGCAACGACGATTCGACTGACAGGACAAGGAACCTATAGCCATGATGAAGGCTCGCGCCTCCAGCCGTTCAACTTTGCCTGTGTCGTCAATTTGGAACAAAGTCGCGTCGTCAGCTTGTCCTACAACTTCATCAGCAATTGAACCCAAAGCCGATCGCGCCTAGAATCAAGCTTGTTCTTCTAGCTTGAATTCATGCACCTGCGATCGGTCCACATTCAAGACATTGATTTCATCGTGGCGCAAGAAGCGCGATCGGACTTTCAAAGCTTCATCGGACGCTGGAGCCGCGCAGAACATACGGCCAATCTGCAAGATGCCGATCAGCGATATCTGATTGTTGAAGAAGATGGGGCGATCGGCTACGCAATTTTGAAAGGCTTGCAGTCTGCGAATCGATCGATCGAACTGGCTCGCTTCGTGATTTCCCAACCGGGACAAGGCTACGGACGCCAAGCACTGCGGCAACTGATCACCCTTGCTTTTGAGCAGCATCACGCGCATCGCTTTTGGCTCGATGTGTTTCCACATAATGCGCGGGCGCGGCATCTGTATGAATCGATCGGCTTTCAGGTTGAGGGAACGCTGCGGGATGTCGAGAAGCGCGGCGAAGCGTACTATTCTTTGATCATCATGTCGATGCTCGAAGCCGAATACCGCCCGCTACTGCATGAAGATTCCGCCGATTCCCGACTGGCCGACCACTGCCGCTGATGCCGCCGTTTGCAAACAAGCTGCGATCGAACATCATCACGACCGATCAGCTTGGCGAAGTGCGGTACGTCGCCGGAGTCGATGCGGGCTATGAAGACAACGGTGAAACGACTCGCGCCGCCGTTGCTGTCCTCAGCTTTCCCGACTTGAAGCTGCAAGAGCAAGCGATCGCCCATCGCCCCACGACTTTTCCCTACGTCCCTGGTTTCCTCTCGTTCCGCGAAGTGCCCGCCGTCCTCGCCGCCCTGGAACAACTGACGATCGCGCCCGATCTGCTGCTCTGTGACGGTCAAGGCTTGGCTCATCCGCGTCGGTTCGGCATCGCCTGCCATCTCGGATTACTCGTCGATCTGCCTGCGATCGGGGTCGCCAAATCTCGCCTGATCGGAACACACCCCGAACTGGGCGAAGAAAAAGGCGCGTGGGTTCCCCTGATGCAGAAGGAAGAAACGATCGGAGCCGTTTTGCGGACGCGATCGCGCACCAATCCGCTTTATATTTCGATCGGACATCGCATTAGTCTGGAGACGGCGATCGATTACGTCATGCGCTGTACGCCAAAATATCGCCTCCCCGAAACGACCCGCATTGCGGACAAACTCGCGTCGAACCGGAGTTAGCACTGACCCCTCATTACAATGGAGCTTAAATATCGTTTTTATTCGGGAAAGCAAGTGGAACTACTTTTTTGGGCGAGTTGCTTCCACACCTGCAAATCAAGCGAGATCAATCCAGAATCGAGAAGCTTTAAAAGCGCTAGGTATCGATGAGAAAAACAGCGGACGCGATCGCCTACTTGAGATTCTTGAAGCAGGGTTAAACGCGCCTCAAGTTGAGCAAAGAGTAGACATTTATGGAACTACAATTAGCCGAAGAATTCAAATTACAAATGGCAATGTAGAAGGAGACATCACAATTCGATATTTGTACCGAGGAGAAGATTTTTCCTCAATTCCTGAAGTCACCTCAATTTTACCCAGAATTTACAGAAGATAGGAGATTTGAGAATGATTCAGTTTGTTTCTGAAGATGTCTTTAATCAGATAGATGGAGTCAGACAAATTATTGCAGATGAATACCCAAGAAGGTTCGTGATAATCGAGTTAGAAGGCGAGCTTGGAAGCTATGGATTAAGTTGGAATAGCGACCTAATTCAGCCAATTGTAAAGCGATCGAACGATCAATCAACCCTGTGGATCGGGGTCGATCGACAACTAGCAGCAATCTGTCTAAGGACGGGTCAAGTTCTTCTCAAACTCAATTTGTTTACGAATCTTATTGACATCGGATTTGCAGATTCGCGGGCTGCTGCAATTGCCGAAACAGAAGTATTTGTTTTCAATGAGAACGCTACGATGATGGTGAGTTATGGCTTACCAGAAATTGCGATCGATGCAGTTTTTCTTCAATCTAAACTAGTTGTTAAATTGCTCGATGGGCAAGAGTTTACGATCGATCTACAAACCGGAAAAAGCGAATTTTCAAATCCTTTAGTGCGATCGTCCACTTCGTAAATTAATTTTCAACTCATGACTACGATCGCCGCTGCCCTTGCTGCCAACCAAGCCTTCTACCGCGCCTTTGAGAAAAAAGATATCGAGGCGATGCGATCGATTTGGTCGAAGGGAACCGGAAGTTTGTGTGTGCATCCGGGAAGTGGGGTTTTGCGCGGTTGGGAGGCGATTGAAACCTCGTGGCAAAAGATTTTTCGCAATACGGCCTACATGGAAGTGGAGATCGACGTAATTTCCTCGGAAATCAGCGGTAATTTGGCCTATATTGTGCTGACGGAAACGGTTTTGCAGATCGTTAACGGGCGGCGGGTGCAGGCGGGGACGATCGCTACCAACATCTTTGAACTGATGGCGGGAGAGTGGTTTTTGATTCACCATCACGGCAGCCCGATCCTACGTTAGGCAGACGGCGGAACGAGGGCGATCGCGCTAAAGTAAAATGCAGTCCACGACTTGAATGCTGCCCTAACGACTATGCGACGTTCTGCCTGTTTAATTTTCAATCCGGTTGCAGGTCAAGGCGATCCAGAGCAGGATCTAGCCAGAATTCAGGAGTTGCTAGAGCCTGAATTCGATCTTGACATTCGCCTCACCTCGCCCGACGTTGGTGCGGATGTGCTGGCGAAGAAGCCGTTGAACGTGGCGCAGAAATGATTATTGCTTCGGGCGGCGACGGGACACTTTCGACGGCGGCAGCGGCTCTGATTGGCACGGGCATTCCCTGCGGCATCATTTCACGCGGCACGGCGAACGCTTTTGCCAACGCGATGGACATTCCCGATACGATCGATGCCGCCTGCGAAACCATTCTCAACGGCAAAACGCAAGTCGTGGATGCGGCCATGTGTAACGGAATGCCGATGGTGCTGCTGATGGGCATCGGCTTTGAGGCGGAAGTGGTGGAGAAGGCCGATCGCACGGCAAAGAACCGCTTTGGCATTTTGGCCTACGTGCTGGCCGGACTTCAGCAGTTGCGCGAGATGAATCGATTCACCGCAGAAATCGAAACCGAAGACAAATCGTGCAGGTTGAAGCGGCAGCCATTACGATCGCCAACGCCGCCCGCCCACGTCGATCTTGGCGCAAGGCCCCGCCGGACTTGATGTAGCTGATGGCCTGCTCGACATTACGATCGTTGCGCCGACGACGAAGGCCAGTGCGATCGCCGCTAGCGTCCACCTGCTGCAAACGGCTTTGAACAGCAATCCGGTCGAGCGCGACGACATTGGCTATCTGCGTGCCCGCAAAATTCGCGTCACGGCTGACCCAGTTCAGAAAGTTGTGGTGGACGGTGAACTGTTTGGCGAAACGCCGATCGAAATCGAGTGCATTCCGGGCGGCCTGACGCTGCTGGTTCCCGTTGTGGAAGAAGTCATTCCGGTCGAAAAGCTTGACGGTCTGCCGGGACTGGTGGTGATCGAGAAGGACGAACCCGCGCTGGAAACGGCAGAGTAGCACTAATCAAATTTTTAAGCTGTACGAGGTTGGAGAGGCGTTCTGAAAAGGACGCCTTTTTCTTGTGTTTGCAGGGTCGATCGCAGCGGGCAATATGACAGTAATTCCGCGTTAAAGCAGGTGGCACAGCGATCGGAACAAAGCTTTTTTTTCTACGTCCAGCGATCGCAAAATTCTCAGTATTCTGTTATCAAATTCTGATTTAGCGGAATAATAGCTTTTGATTCTTTTCGTTTTCATGTGACAGTTAGAGAACAGACCATTCCTGGTTCTCAGTCACAAATTTACAAATTACAACAATAATATCAGTGCAGTGAAGCCAAGGCAGGCAGACGACTTTCGCTCTGTCTACTCAGTTCAGCAAGACAGAAAGTGAAGTTTCAGTCAATTGCAAGGTTGCTCAATATTCCTTTCGATTGAGAAAAACGACCTGCCTCACTGCTCAAACTCGCTGGAACTTAGAAGTCAGTTTCAACGACATAGTAATTAAAGGAAGACGACTTCCAAAAACCATTCAACGCGAAGGAACATGACCATGAAATTCTCGAAACTTGCTACGCTTTCTGCTCTGGCTGCTGTGGTTGTTGCGCCGATGGTTGCAGCACGTCCTGCCACTGCTTTGCCGACAGGCATGGAAGGAACTTATGTGGGCGCTGGCGTTTCGGCGGGCGTACTCAGCGGTGACGGTCAAGACACGCCGTTTGGCGGCACGATTCAAGGCCGCATCGACGTTCCCAATCTGCCGATCTCGGCTCGTGGTGCAGTCCTGTTCACAGATGATACCAGCGCGATCGTCCCGACACTGACCTACGACCTGCCGATCAGCAGCCGCGCCAACATCTATGCAGGTGCAGGCTACTCGTTCGTCGATTCGGACGGTGTGGAAGCCTCACCGCTGGGCAACCAAGACTCGTTCGTGCTGACGGCGGGTGCTGAGACCGAAGTTGCGCCTCGTGTCGTAGTCTTCGGTGATGCCAAGCTCGGCTTCGATGCCTACCAAGCAAGCTCAGATCCCGCACTCGCCCTGCAAGTCGGCGCTGGCTTCCGCTTCTAATCGCACTGCTGGAGGAAGCTATTTCCCCCACAGGTGCATGAAATGGCAAAGGTTTCAAGAGATGGTGAGGAGGCAGACAAATTTGCTTGTCTGCCTTTTTTTGCTTTGCTTTTGCTCACAAACTTTGCAACACTGCTACTGTTTTTTCACCCACAACATTTCCTGTATTCAGCGTCGAGGCGGGTTCTAACAGCATGACGTGAACCTCTTCAGCCGCAACAGGTTTATGCTCAACCCCTTTGGGAACAATGATGAATTCGCCGGGATTTAGAATCACAGTTTTGTCGCGAAATTCGATCGCCATCTGACCTTTCACGACCAGGAAAAGTTCGTCCTCATGCTCATGATGATGCCAAACAAATTCACCTTGAAACTTAACCAGCTTCACCTGCTGCCCGTTCAATTCTCCGACTACTTTAGGACTCCAGTAGTCAGAAAAGAGCGCAAATTTTTCATCCAGGTTGACTTTTTCCATTTGCTTTTCTCCTTTAGATTGATGCTTCTGCGATCGACTCCTCAACCAGCTTTGCAGCCTGCTCAACTTGAGCGCGATCGACCATCAAATTTGTGACGGCTCGCAGTGAATTTGGCGCGATCGCTAACATTGCAACGCCTTTTTCGGTCAACCGCTGAGCGATCGATTGAGCTGAAACTTTCGTGTGAAAAATCACGATATTTGTTTCGACTGCTTCTATATCAACATCGACTTCTTCGATTTGAGCGATCGATTGAGCAAAAAGTTTAGCGTTGGCGTGGTCTTCTTGCAGTCGATCGCGGTGATGTTTGAGGGCATAAAGCGCTCCGGCGACAATCATTCCAGCCTGCCGCATTCCACCGCCCCACATTTTGCGAAAGCGACGCGATCGATCAATCAGTTCTTGTGAACCAACCAGAGCGGAACCCACAGGCGCACCTAATCCTTTTGAGAAGCAAACGCTGACTGTATCAAACGGTTTCGCATATTGTGCCTCAGAAATTCCAGTAGCGGCACAAGCATTCCAAAGTCTTGCGCCATCGAGATGCAGCTTGAGGTTTCGAGACTGACAGAGTTGCGCGATCGCCTCAATTTCCGATAGCGGAAAAATCCGTCCGCCGCTGCGATTATGCGTATTTTCTAAACACACTAACTTTGTCCTAGCGAAATGATAGTC
>JAAUTJ010000305.1 GCA_012031475.1 Leptolyngbyaceae cyanobacterium SM1_3_5
AGCGACTTTCATTTTTCAATCAAAAATTACGCTTGATCCCACATCGTGCGAATTTCGCCGGGGAGATAGCTGGCAATTTCCTGGATGCGATCGTCTGTCAGTTCTTCTTTCGTCGCTGAGAAGACCGCATTCACGGCGCTTTCGGGCGTCACGTGCAGCGGCAATCCGGCTTCTTGCTTGATGCGGAACAGGAACGTTTCTGGCTTGATATTCAGGACAGGACGAATGCGGCTCAAGAAGGCGACGATCGGGTTGGTGTCTTTCCACAAATCGGCCACTTCATTTTGCATTGCCTTGTCGTCGGTTGGCAGCATTTCCTCGTGCAGTTCTTCGGCCACGGCGATCGATCGTCTCGGTTGGCATCACGTCCCGCATCGTGCGGAAGACGACTTCCACCACATCGCGAGCGTCAAACAAATCTTCAAGCTCTGCCTTGACCATCACTTTTTCCAGGAAAGGCGTGTTTTCAGTGACGATCGGGACGCTGGGACCTTCCATCAGGGCTTTAGGCGGATTCGCGTTCATTTTTTCCAACAGCTTTTTGCCCTTTTCGGTCAGCATGGCGCTTTTGAAGGTGATCAGGTGCGGCAAGGGACCATCGGGTGCGCCAAAAGTGTTGGCAACCCGAAATTCAACTTCATCGGAATTGACCACATCGGGCACATCTTCCTGATTGGCGTAAGCGTTGCCCGTGAATTCGGCCTGCACGTACTGCTTTTGATTCAAGTAGTCGAGATGCGCCATCAAATCGATCTCAGTGACGTGGCGACCTGTGAAATCCCCCTGCTCGAATCGCAATTCGTGCTGTTTGTGACCTTCTTGCTGTTCAAATTCATCAATTTTTTTTAGTAGCAAATATGCCACATCTTCCCGAAGGTTGATTGTCACTTGAGTCTCCTTATTAATTTTGTTAGGCAGCGATCGATCTTCAGCTAAGCTGATCTTAAGGGCGCTGTCGTTTTGTTAGCAACGAACATACTGGGAAAGATTTGTCCAAAACATCTACTCGAAGTTGCATTTCAAGCAAGTGATCCCCACTTTAAATCACCAGGGCATGTTTTAAGACTTCTGCTTGCGTTGAGCGTTTGTTCTGCCCCCTACTTGTGTCTAGGGTTAATCCTCTGGAAGAAGAAAAATAGCACTGGCAGGTCATGCCTGAATCGCTGCATCTAAGCGTTGCACAGACCCGCCCACTTTGCCCAAATTCTCGATCATTTTCGGCCAGATGAGACCCAGCCCAAAATCTCACGTTGTCCAGCCGGGGTGACGATTGCTGCATCAAGATTCTAGATGCCGTCGCGACCATCACCGAGGCACGTCAGCAAAGAGGTAGACAACGGTTGGGCATTAGACCCATTTGGCTGGTGTGATGTGGCAGACCGTGCGACCGTTGCCACCCCAAACACTTTGCCAAAATACTCAACCCATTTTCTGAATTCGCCCCACGCTGCATCAGAAAATTGACCTTACGAGATGCCGATTTTTAGCCATGTTGCGAATCTGCAAGTCTTCTTATACGCCACGAAGTCGGCAGACTTCACCACGCACCTTGCTGTCTTCACGGCAAAGTCTCTATGCTGGCGGTGTACTTTGCAGATGCGCTCTACCCAGTCACTTGGCCGCTTTCCTCCTGTTTTTTGACCCTTTTTGCTTTTTGCTCACTCTGCGCTGCATTCGCTTGAGTCGCTTCTCAGCCTTCCTCAAGTGGTGCGGGTTCTCAACTGTGTTGCCGTCTGAATCAGTCAAGAAATAGTTCAGCCCACATCTAGCCCAACCGTGCGCTTGGTCGGTTCCTGCTGCTCAGAGCGCTCAACATTCAGCCCAAACTGCACCTAGTAGCCATTCATTTGGTATGGTTTTGCAGATCGAATTCAACCCTTTCGCTGAATTTTTGTTACGACCTGTCCTGATTTGGGGAAATCGTTGTGAAGGGTCAAGTGAAGCTCGTTTTTAGTCTGCATGAGCTATTGTCTCAATCCTGCCTGTTCCTCACCCCAAAATGCAGACAGTTCTGAGTTTTGTCGGTGCGGGGCGCGATTGCGACTGGGCACTAGCGAAGCTCCCGGAACGGCTCGCTACATGGCAATTAAATCGATCGGTCAAGGTGGGTTTGGCCGGACGTTTCTTGCGGCTGATCTGACAGCAGAATCGAAGCCGCTCTGCGTGATCAAGCAGTTTTTTCCGGCTGCGAAAGGCAACCCCAAAGCTGCTGAATTGTTTCGCCAAGAAGCCCTGCGGCTGAAGCAACTCGGCCATCATCCTCAAATCCCAAATCTGCTCGATTATCTGGAACAAGACGGACAGCAATATCTGATTCAAGAATTCATTGACGGACAAAACTTAGAGCAGGAATTGAGCGATCGCGGCGCGTTTAGCGAACTGGAAATTCGCCAGCTTTTGCTCGATTTGCTGCCTGTTTTGCAGTTCATGCACAACCACAAAGTGATTCACCGCGACATCAAACCTGCGAACATCATCCGCCGCGATGCGGATAATAAATTGGTGCTGGTCGATATGGGAGCCGCCAAGTATGCAACCGGAACGGCGATCGCCAAAACCGGAACCGTAATCGGCAGCGCCGAATACACTGCACCCGAACAAACCAGAGGCAAAGCCGTCTTCGCCAGCGATATCTACAGCTTGGGTGCAACCTGCATCCATTTACTGACCCAAATGTCGCCGTTTGATTTGTTTGACGGCAGCGACGATCGCTGGATTTGGCGATACTATCTTGACCAGCCTGTGAGCAATTCGATCGCCTCAGTTCTCGATCGAATGTTGGAAAGTGCGACCAAACGCCGCTATCGATCGGCACAGGATGTCTTGCAAGATTTTTATTACACCAATCAGGCTAAACAAGCCGCTTCACCCCATCAATACTCGGTTAATCATTCGATTTATCTGAAGCGATCGCCCGTTGCTTCAACGAAAGTTCAATCGGCTTCAAATCATCCGAATTGGAGTTTTGAACAGCGCGGAGAACTATCATCTACAACGCGATCGCAGCCGATTCAACCCGTTCGCACCCAAAAAATTTGGCTTTGGGCAGCAGCCTTTGTCGTAATTAGTTTGCTGTTTCCAATTGTGGCAATTCATTTGCTCTCGCTAGAGCCAAAACAGCCGGAGCGATCGCCTGTGGTGTCGCCTTCTGCTGCTTCTTAAATTGGCCTGATTATTTTACAAAACTTGGCGATTTCTGCGGTTCAAATTTCCGCAATAGAATCGATCGCCGCTGTAGGCTAGACAAACCATCTGCCTGTCCCTCCATGAGCTACTGTCTCAATTCCGTCTGCCCCTCGCCTCAAAACGCAGATGATGCCCAGGTTTGTCAGTGTGGAACGAAATTGCGACTCAACGATCGCTACATGACGCTGAAGCCGATCGGTCAAGGCGGCTTTGGTCGCACCTTCCTTGCCGTTGATTGGGTGGAAATGGGCAAGCCGCGCTGTGTAGTCAAGCAGTTTTTTCCCAACTGGGGAATCGATCGCGCCAAAGCCTCGCAACTGTTTCGTGAAGAAGCCGAACGTCTCAAGCAGCTAGACGAACATCCGCAAATTCCAAATTTGCTTGGCTATCTAGAGCAAGACGACCAGCAATATTTAATTCAAGAATTTATTGACGGGCAAAATTTAGAGCAAGAGTTAGCAGCCCAAGGCGCATTTAATCAAAATCAAATTCGTCAGCTTTTGCTTGACTTGCTGCCTGTTTTGCAGTTTATGCACGATCGCCAAGTGATTCATCGTGACATCAAACCCGCCAATATTATTCGTCGTGCAGCCGATCGAAAACTCGTTCTTGTGGATTTGGGTGCGGCGAAATCTGCGACGGGAACTGCTTTAGCAAAAACCGGAACTGTGATTGGCAGCGCCGAATATACCGCACCTGAACAAGCTAGAGGCAGAGCCGTTTTTGCCAGCGATATTTATAGTTTGGGCGCGACCTGTATTCATTTACTCACGCAGATATCGCCATTTGATTTGTTTGATACGAGTGACGATCGCTGGATGTGGCGCGACTATCTTGATCAGCCTGTGAACCAACGGCTCGATCGCATCCTCAATAAAATGCTGGAAAACGGCACTAATCGCCGCTATCAAACGGTAACTCAGGTTCTTGCTGATCTCAATTCCACCACTCAACTTTCTCTAAAGATTACTGCACCTGTTGAAGATAGACCGACAACTCAGAGCAGTTCATCAAATCGTTACTTCGATCGCACAGATGAACTAATTGGTGGTGATGATGAAGCACAAACTGCTTCCAAACATCCTGATTTGAAGTTTGAGCAGGCAGGAGAAATTGTTACAGATGAGGAGCGAGGGAGATTTCAACTAGAAGACAAAAAATGGGCTAAACCTTCTTCGAGAAATTGGTTCACATGGTTCACACTGGTCTTTTGTGCATATGGTATTGGTCTTGGAATGGTGATAGCCGATGACCAGAGAGCGCAATCACCTGTTGTTTCTCCTTCTCCTGTGTTTTCTACTCCTACTGTTGTTGATCCACCAGGGATACGAACTCAAACCATCAAAATTGGTTATCCACTTGAAGGCGTAGTCATTTCTCCGAGTGGAGAAATACTGGCCGAGCTGAAAGGCTCCACAATTAGAGTCTGGGGTCTTGCAACTGGCAGACTAATTCATGAATTTCCCAATCCGATCGCAGAGCAAACCGGTGTACTTGGAATAGCGATTGGGTCTACGAGCGGAGGCGAGCAGCTTGCGATCGAAACAGATCAAGGATTAATCGCTCTAATTAATTTGCAAACGGGGCAACTGGTCAAAACCATCAATTTAATCAATGAGCTTGGTTCTTTCAGTATGGGTAGCTTGATCAGAATTGATTCAAGTGGGCAAACATTGATAAGAAACTCGGTTCTCGATGGCAAAACTAGCCTGTGGAATTTGCAAACAGGTAGACTGATTCGCGAGCTAGAAACCACTGGAACTTTGTTGGATAGTGATGGTGAAACTTTCACAATTGAAAATCAAGCGAATTCAACGTTGAGTCGTTTGGATGCTCGTACTGGAAGACAGATGCACTCTTTACCGCTGCCCAGTGAGTTGAAAGAATTTGATTTATTTAGAGTGAGTGCAAATGGACAAATTCTGCTAACTGCTAGCGATTCCACTCAAACTAGCGAGGGTTTCATCTTTACCGTTTGGAGTGTAGAAACAGGAGCAAAGTTAGGTCAGTTCACGCAGGCTATTCAATCTTTATTTCCTCTTCCGATCGCTCTTAGTCCTGACGGAAGGTGGATGGCGATTGTCGATGGCGCTCAATTGCAGTTGCGAAATCTCGAAACAGGAGAAATTGTTCGGTTTACTCAATCGCTTCCAGATACCGTTTCTGTGTTGAGATTCGGCTTGGATGGCAGAACGCTCATTGCTGTATGCACAAACGGGACAATCGTGGTTCGATCGCTGTCCCAATAACGTAATGGTGGCAGCAGAATTACTTGCAATTGGTGCAACTAGGAATTTATACTTAATTCAAAGCAAGCTGGTTGGGCAAAGTGTCGGCTAGATGCGATTGCACAAAGCCGACCTTGGCAGATCGATCGATACGATTCCCCGATGGCGAAAAGTATCTTAAGATTGTTGTAATTATTTAGCTTGTCTAAATCATCCGACAGAATTTTCTGACATCCTCAGGAGGATATCTATGGCGCTCGTTCCTATGCGGCTAATGCTCGATCACGCAGCAGAGAACGGCTACGGCATTCCGGCTTTCAACGTCAACAACATGGAGCAGATCCAGGCAATCATGCAGGCTGCCCATGAAACCGACAGCCCTGTGATTCTGCAAGCCTCGCGTGGCGCACGGAAGTATGCTGGCGAAAACTTTCTGCGCCACCTGATTTTGGCAGCGGTTGAAACCTATCCGCATATTCCGATCGTGATGCACCAAGATCACGGAAACGAGCCTGCCACCTGCTACTCGGCCATCAAAAACGGCTTCACCAGCGTGATGATGGACGGCTCGCTTCAAGCCGATGCCAAAACGCCCGCCAGCTACGACTATAACGTCAACGTTACGGCGGAAGTGGTGAAAGTGGCTCACGCGATCGGCGCTTCAGTCGAAGGTGAACTGGGCTGCTTGGGATCGCTGGAAACCGGAAAAGGCGAAGCCGAAGACGGACACGGCTTTGAAGGCGAACTTGACCACTCGATGCTGCTCACCGACCCCGACGAAGCCGTTGACTTTGTGGAGAAAACCCAGGTTGACGCTTTGGCAGTGGCGATCGGA
>JAAUTJ010000306.1 GCA_012031475.1 Leptolyngbyaceae cyanobacterium SM1_3_5
GGCGCTCGCCCCTTTACGTCATTAGGCGGTCAGGTAGCCGCGCACGTTGGCCTTGCGACGGCGCAAATGGTCAAGCGCTTGGCGCTCAAGCTGACGGACGCGCTCGCGGCTGATGTTCATCCGCTGGCCGACTTTGGCAAGCGAAAGCTCGTTGCCGTCGTTGAGGCCAAAGCGCAAGGTGAGAACTTCGCGCTGCTGCGGGGTTAGCTCGGAGAGCAAGCCTTCGAGGTCTTGCCGCAGTGATTCCTGCACGGTGTAGGTTTCGGGCGATGCGCCTTCGTCTTCGAGCAGGTCTTGCAGTTCGGTGTCCTGATTGTCACCGACCTTGAGATCGAGCGAAACGGGCTGACGCGCCATGATCAGAAACTCGCGAATCTGAGCAGGCTCAAGCTCAAGCGCCTTGGCGATCTCAACTGGAGTCGGGCTATGACCCAACTGCTGCGTCAGTTCGCGCTGGACTTTCTTGATCTTGTTGAGCTTCTCGGTGATGTGAATCGGTAGACGAATCGTGCGGGCTTGCTGAGCGATCGCTCGCGTAATCGCCTGACGAATCCACCAGTACGCATAGGTCGAAAACTTGTAGCCGCGTGTTGGGTCAAACTTCTCAACGCCGCGCTCTAGGCCGAGCGTCCCTTCCTGAATGAGATCAAGAAATTCGAGATTCCGCTTTTGGTATTTCTTGGCGATCGCCACGACCAGACGCAGGTTGGCTTCGATCATCTTCTGCTTGGCGCGAGTGCCCAAGCGAGTCGCCTGCCGCAACTCAGTTTCGCCCAGCTTGGCGGCTTCTGCCCACTCGGTTTCAGTCGGCTCGCGATCGAGCTTGGCGGTGAGCTTTTCTTTGATTTCGAGCAGCGACATCATCTGCTGAACCTGCTTGCCGAAGACAATTTCTTGCTCGTGAGTCAGCAGCGGTACGCGCCCGATTTCGTGCAGGTATGTACGCACCATGTCGGCGGTGAACATCGGCTTAGCAGCTGCTTTGGCTTTTGTGGGGGTCGTGTTGGCTGTTGGCATGGAACTGATGAACCTTAACTAGAAGCTTGTTGGAAACAGAGGGAAAAGCTGAAAACTCAGCTTTGCGAAAGAAATGAAAGGTAAAAATTATCGATCGAAATGTAGCGGATCAGAAAATCGAGGGGAATAAACGCCAGCGATCGCAGATGAATGGAGAGGACTGGCGAGTGACTGCCTGACGCGCAGGCGAAGTCGAAATCAGTATGAGTTTGCTTAAATTTATGATAGGGCAAATTGAAGATAGAGTAAAGAGGTGGACAGGGAGTAGAAGGTGTATTTACCGAACCTGTTATGATCGGCTCAGGCCAACCTGCGAATGACCAGACGGGCAAACTTAGATGTTAGCGACGACGCGACCGATCTCGCGTGGTTCCACAGTTTAATTTCACAATTGTTTGCTCGACACCCCTCGATCGAGCCATTTGTGACGACGATACTCTAACTTTCTTCATATTTCCATAATCGCAAACCGTCGGGCGATTGCGGGTAGGGAGATTACAGTGCGAAGACCGAACCCCCGACCGCCCGAATTTGAACGAAGAATACTGACTCACTTCATCATCGCTTTACAGTTCGATCGCTCAGCACACATCACGCTTCAAAATTGCGTGATTTTCCTGACGGCGATCGGGCTGCTTGTTAAAGGAATTAGGCTTTCCGTGCATCCACCGATTTGGGTGGTTGAGAAGCTAGCCTTGAATGCTACTGCCTGCTACCTGATTATTCTTCACACGACTTTGCATGATTCAGATTCTCCTGGTGGATGACCAAGCGATGATTCGGGACTCGATGACCCTGCTGTTGCAGCAAGCCCCTGATTTTCAGGTGGTGGGCACGGCAGACAGCGGCCAGAGAGCGATCGAGCAGGTTGCCGCTCTTCGTCCCGATTTGGTTCTGTGTGACATCGAGATGCCGGGAATGAATGGAATTGCCGCCACGCAAGTGATCAACATGCGCTTTCCAAAAACCAAAGTCATCGTCCTCAGCAGCCACGACGACGAAGCCTATCTGGCAAACGCGCTGCGAGCAGGTGCAAAAGGCTATTTGCTCAAGAATTCAACCGCTGCTGATCTAATCGACACGGTGCGCCTTGTGCAGCGGGGTCACAGCCAAATGGGACCGGGACTGGTCGAAAAAATTGTCGATCGCGTCACTGAACCACGTCCGATCGCCACGTTTGCCCTGCCCGCTTTGAAGCTGTCCGATGCCGATTTTCGCCTGCTGCTAGAGCATTTTGATGTTGAGGCACTGCCAAAGCTGGTTGAGGATGCGATCGCCCACGCCCTGACGACGCCCTTACTGACTTTTCTAGAGCAATACCTGGAAACGCGACCCACCAGCCTCGCCGCTTTGTATCTGGCTGGATCGCTGATCCACCGCAGCCGTCAGCCCGGATCGGCCTTGCTGTATCTCAAGTTTGGCTTTGAGGAAGGTGTGCGCCAGCAGTTGCCACCTGCGGGACTGCTGCTGTTTTACCGCGAAGGATGCCGCATCAATTCAGATGCCGCCGCCGCTTGGCTCACGCAGTCGGGCAGTCCTTGGGCGGATGACTGGCCGTTTTTGCTGGCAGAAGCCGCCGATCGCTCCGGGGCGGATTCGCTGCTGTATCGATCGCTGTGTTCGCTGCGGCGAATTCGCGTTATGCAGCAAATTTGCGATTACACGATCGAGCTTGTCCCCAAGCTAGCCGCGCTTCAAAGCGGCTTTGATTCTATCCCACCTCTCACTCTTTGAACGGAGCCAGTCATGATCGAAGTGACTCGTGTTGAACAGGAACTTGCAGACCTCGAACGGCAGTTGCAGCAGTCGTTTCGCGTCTTTGATGAACTGGTGCAGGTGCAGCAGCAGTTCGCCGCGCTTGCCCAAACGCATCGCCGCTTTGAAGAATCGATCGACCGCCACAACGCCACGCTTGCCAAGCTTCAGCCACAGCTTGATGGCCGCCTAGAGACGATCGAGACCAAGCTACGCAACGAACTGATGCCCCTGCAAGCCGAGCAAAAAACGCTCGATCGCCGCTTGAGCGAAATTGAACAGCACATTCAAGCACTCAGACAGGAACTAGAGCAGCGATCGCACATGATAAAAAACGCGCATGAACGCCAGCAGGACGCGATCGCCCAATGCCCTGCATGAGATGGAAGGCCGCCTGCAATCTGAACTGGAGCAGCAGGTTGAGTCAATTAAGCCGCCTGCGGTTCCACCAGCCTATGTCGAAAAGCTTGATCTGGCCTTACGCAACACGCGATCGACGCTCCGCACGGTCGAAAAGCAGATTGGGTCGCTCCAGGTTTGGCTGGCGCTTGTTTCATTTGGCGCACTGGTGGCGATCGGTTTGGCGCTCACGCCCAATCTGTTTGGTGTGCGTTGATTAAAACTGCATTTGCCAGAAGCGATCGCTTTGCAAATGGATCGATCGCTTCTGGCGCAATTGAATCAAGCACAATTAAATCAAGTGAATCAAGCCAAAACTACCAAAAATTTGCCAAATTCCAATATTCTTCCAGGCTAATTTTTCCATCGCGCATCAGTTCTTCAAGCGCATGAATTAGGGCAGCGAGGGCGGTTTCTCGATCGATAAATTGATATCCGGCCTTCAGCGCAGACTGGTAGGTGAGATAGGTCGAGCCTGTCATTCATGAAATCCTTCCAGATCAGAGCAATAGCATCGGAAACTGTAGCGGTTGCGGTAGGCGACAACTTCGACAAGCCACCCGTGATAAGGAATGCCGTTCGACTCAGTGTTTAGCATAGCGGTTTAACTGCAAAAAGCGCATTGACTAGGGGAGGCAAAATTGCCAAACATCAAGCTGACTGAATCATAAGAAAATTGCCGAAGCCTGAAATGAGCAACTTTACGGAAATCTACGCTGCCAAAGAGAACGAATCCGTAAATGTACGCCAGTGATTCCAGTCAGTTGATCGGTCTGTGCAAAAGCGATCTGATTCACGCGATCGAGTGAACCAGATAGAATAGACATCAAATCTGGACGTGAAGCGAATCCATGACCGCGCCTTCTGAACTCGAACCTGCAACCGAGCCAACCCGCACGATCCCCATTGCTGAGCCGGACACTCAGTCGGACACTCAGCCCGACATCGACCCAGACATTGACCCAGACATTGACCCCGACAATGAACTGGTCGATGACGTGGAGATGTCGCTGTTTGACCATCTTGAAGAACTCAGGCAGCGAATCTTCTGGGCGATCGTGGCGATCGTCATCTGCATCATCGGCTGCTTCAGCGCTGTCAACAAAATTGTCGCGCTGCTCGAAGTGCCCGCTCAGGGCGTCAAGTTTTTGCAGCTTGCTCCGGGCGAATACTTCTTCGTCTCGATCAAAGTGGCAGGCTACAGCGGCTTGCTGCTTGCCAGTCCGTTTGTGCTGTACCAGATTATCCAGTTTGTGCTGCCGGGATTGACCCGTCGTGAACGCAGGTTTGTCGCGCCGATCGTCTTTGGGTCAAGCATTCTGTTTGCCGCCGGACTCGCCTTTTCCTACGTCGCCTTGATCCCCGCCGCGCTAAATTTTTTCATCAACTACGGCGGTGATGTGGTCGAGCAGCTTTGGTCGATCGATCGATATTTCGAGTTCGTCCTGCTGCTGATGTTCAGTACCGGGCTTGCCTTCCAAATTCCCGTCATCCAAATGCTGCTCGGTTTGATCGGCATTGTATCCTCCAAGCAAATGCTCAAAGGCTGGAAGTTTGTGCTGCTGGGTGCGGTGGTTCTGGGTGCGGTGCTAACCCCTTCGACCGACCCAATTACGCAAAGTCTGCTGGCCGGAGCCGTTTTATTCCTTTATTTCGGCGGCGTTGGTTTAGTCGTACTGATTGGGCGCTAATCCTGAACGCTCATCTTGAACGCTAGTCAGCGACAGAAATTTCCGCTGCTGATTTCTCAAAGTGCTGACATCTCAAAGCATTGCCAGCCGAGCGGCACTTCGATCAACGTTTCATTCGCTTTTCCGGCTCACGCTCCGGGTTTACCAGAGTGTGAGTTTCAATTAAGATGAGCTTCAATTAAGAAGTGTCAAATCCTCTGGCCTGATATCTCGCCGTAACACTATTCCCGTTGAAGACCGAATCAGACGGGGCAAGGTCTGCTGATCGATCGCCTCTTGAGTCGTCGGATCGATCGTCGTGTAGATCGTTTCTGCCGTTTCCAGCTTGACATCGATAATCGTTAGCGTTTTGCGGGGCGGTAGATTGCTGTTCAGCAAGACTCTGGCTCCGCTGCCCAACAAGCCGCAGTAGAGCAGTTCCAGCCCGCCGACATGACCGGGATAGTAAGCGTGATTGTGACCGCTGATATATGTGTGGACGTTGTGACGCTCCAGCAGCGATCGCAAACTTTCCGCCGACTGCAAAAATTCCCCAGGCCGATCGCGTCCGATCGCAATTCCATACAGCGGCAAATGTCCGATCGCAATTCGCAGCTTGGCAGCTTGGGCAGCGGGCGAGGCGAGGCTGCGATCGACCCAGGCCAGTTGCTCCGGCGGAATTCGGGCAAAAGAGGCATCCCAAACTAAACAGAAAACGCCGTCCTGCTCGAAGGTGTAGTAGAAGGGAAAGCTGGCGCGATCGACAAACCGCAAGCCCGGATCGTGGGTGTTCCAGTAGGTTTGCGCCTCGGTGCGATCGCGCTCAAAGGTGTAGCGGCCATTGGCGATCGCCCCAGAAGCATCGTGATTTCCCAAGGTGAAGCCGAACGGCAATCCGGCCTGTCGAAGCGGATTGGCGATGTGGCGATCGAAGCTGTCCCACATGGCGCGAATTTGCGCGGTTGTGAGGCTGGTTTTTTGTCCGGCCACCATGTCGCCGCCGCACAGAACGAGATGCGGTCGCCACTGGGTAATCAGCGTGATGGCGCGATCGACTTCCGGTTCATATTCGGTTGAACCGTACTGGCTGTTGAGGTCGCTAATCACCGCAATTCGCACGGTGTCGGACGTTGGCACGACGGGGGGATCGGGCGCAGTTTGAGCGATCGAATCGCTGCCGTCGCGAACGCAGGCGGGTAAGCTGGCGGACAAGCTGGCGGCGGCGAGGAGGAGGACGTGACGACGCTTCATCGATCGAACCCAAAGGACATGACCAGCATAGACAGAACTGACGCACTTGGGAGCCAGGAAATCAATTTCCAAAGCTCAAAGCGAAAGTCACAAAAACTGACTCAGCCTGTCAAACGAACCCATTTGAATGGG
>JAAUTJ010000307.1 GCA_012031475.1 Leptolyngbyaceae cyanobacterium SM1_3_5
AACCATCGTTTCAAAATAAGTTGTTCAGCAGCGAAACGACTGCGGAGGCTTCCAGATCTTCGGTGATCGAGGTGTAGCCGCGAATGTCGGAAAACAAAATGCTCACCTCGCGCCGTCCCTCAGTCAGCGCATCATCATCCAGCAGATCGGCCACTTCGCGACTGATGTAGCGGCGCATTGCGGCCTTCATCCGTTTTTCTTTGCTGATGTCTTCAATCACAATCAGTCCGCCCTGAACGCTGCCGGATGGCGTGGATAAAGGATTGATCGTCAGGTTGATGCTGCGCTCCATTTCGCGAACGTCCGCTTTGGGAATTGGCGCAACTCGATCGACAGGCAGATTCCAGGGCAAAAACTGGTTGGAATCGTGGCGATCGCGCACCGCCAAAACAAATTCTTCCGTACCGTCTGCCTCGGTTGCTTCTGCCCACAAGCCAACCACCAAGCTTTGCTCTGGCTCATAGTGCTTGATGGCCTCGCGCAGACTGGTTTCCAGCCGACTGCGGAGATTGGGAATTGGCACCACTTCCCACACCGATCGCGCAATCAGCTTGTCTCGCCAAATTGTGCGGAGGCGATCGCGCTCTTCATCCGGGGCTTGCGTGGCCGGACAGCCTAACAGCGTCAGGGCGGCATCGTTAATTGTCACGATTTGCCCTGCATATCGGTTGAAATCACGGCATCGGACAAGCTTTGTAGCATGTCTTTTTGATACTGCCGCTCTTGCAAAACGCTTTCAAAAAGCTGGGCGTTTTGCAGCGCGATCCCCGCCTGCACGTTGAACGCCTCCATAAATTCTTCATCAGACGTGGTGAAGCTGCCCTGATGTTTATTAATTAACTGCGTCACGCCGATCAGTTCTTTTTCCGAGTTGAACACGGGCATACACAAAATGTTGCGCGTCCGATAGCCGATGCTGCGATCGGTACTCGGATCGAATCGCGGATCTTCGTAAGCGTGCGGGATGTTCAGCGTTTGTCCGGTCGAGGCGACATATCCGGCGATGCCTTTGGTAGCCGGAATCCGAATTTCCCGCGCCAGCGTCGCCACCTTTGACCAGAGTTCATTGCGATCGCGATCGAGCAAAACAGCGTACTGCGATCGGCCTGCATCAGTTCCCGCGCTTCGTCCATCACGACCTGAAGCGTTTTTTCCAAATCCAAACTTTGAGCGAGGCTAGCCGTCGCTTTTCGCAAAGCTGCCGCGCCGCGCTGATTGCGAGCCGCAATGTAGAACGAATTGCAGCTTTCCAAAATCACGCCGATCGAATGAGCAAATTCGCGAAACCGATGCTCATCAAAGCTGTCAAACAGTCGATCGCCCGCTTTGTTCAGCAGTTGCACAACGGCAACGACGCGATGTTTGCTGCTGAAGATCGGCATACACAAAATGTTGCGCGTCACATAGCCCGTTTCGCGATCGATGTCCCGGTTAAACAGTGGAGAGCTATAGGCATCGGGAATATTCAGCGGTGCCCCCGTTGTCGCAACGTGTCCGGCAATTCCGACATTGATCGGCAGGCGGATTTCCCGCACTTCACCTTGGCTCTGGGCGATTTTTGACCAAAGCTGCTGCTTTTCTTCATCTACCAAAAAATCGTGGTGCGATCGGCCTCCAAAATTTCTCCGATCTTGAGCGTGAACCCCTCCAAGATCTGCTCCAGCATTGTTTCGAGCGCGTCATTGTTGATGAGTTCGATCGCCCGCAGAAAATACTCAAACTCTTGGGTGATCTGGTCAAGCAGGTTTGCAAATTGCGGCACAGGCAAATCGCGGACGCGCTGCACCAGGTCATGTGAACGATCGACCTGAGACAAAGCGGCCAGCATCATTCCAGACGAAGACTGCATGATCATGATTTGGACAAGTGACGGGGCACAACATCGATCGAGCAGAAGCAGTGACAGCTTCTCTTACCTTAAGTACATACCAGTTCTGGCGAGATTGGTGCAGCTTAATCTAAAATCTCGATCGCATTCATGAACTTTTATCACCATGATGTAAAGCCCTCCCCCTACAGACGCGAGATCTCGCGTCTCTACCCGACCCCCGACCCCTGACCCCCGATACCCGACACCCTCAATCGATCGCCTCGAATAAATCTCGATAAGATGGAAATACCGAACTTTCCAAGGATAGCGATCGAGTTTGTCAGTCGAAACCATCTACGGCCACCTCCAAGGTCTCAAGTCCAGCCAGTTGAAGCAGCTTCAGCGGCTCTATCACCTGCGGCTTCCGGGCGATCGACTCACCACGCCAGAATTTGCCCAGCGGCTTGCGGCCATCAGCAGCGACCTCAATTCGCCCATTTGTGCCTACATCAATCGGCGCGGCCAGGTGATGCGCGTTGGTGTCGGTTCACCCATTCAAACGCAAATTCCGCCGTCTGAACTGCCGCGCTATGGCGCAGAACGGCTCAGCGGCATTCGCTGCATTTCCACGCAGCTTAAACTGGAAGCGCCCAGCGCGGCCACGTTAACGGCGATGGCAATTCAGCGGCTTGATGCGCTCGTCATGCTGAGCGTGTCGGGCGGCGGCTTTGAGCGGCGCGGCGGCGGGCAACCGGATATGTGAAGGAATGCTATCTCGCCCATCTTGTGCCGCATCCCGAAGCCACCTGGACGGTTTCGCCGCCGTTGAGCCTGGACGTGATCACGCAGCAGGACTTCGTGGATCTCACGGAGGGACTGGAAGAGGAATTTCGGCGCGAATATGTTGCCCAACAGGTTGATGCCGATCACGATCGCGTCCTCTTGGTCGGCCTGATGACGCACAACAAATCGACCCAGCGCTTTGAAGATGGCTTAGCCGAAGTCGAGCGCCTGATCGACACGGCGGGCGGTGAAGTGCTGCAAGTGGTCAAGCAAAAGCGATCGGCTCCGCATCCGCAAACGGTGGTCGGGGAAGGCAAAGTTCAGGAAATTACCCTCGCCGCGCAAACGGTCGGCGCAAATTTGATCGTGTTCGATCGCGACCTGTCTCCTGCCCAAGTCCGCAACCTGGAAAATCAAATTGGCGTCCGCGTGGTCGATCGCACTGAGGTGATTCTCGACATTTTTGCCCAGCGTGCCCAGTCCGGGGCGGGTAAATTGCAGGTGGAACTCGCCCAGCTCGAGTACATGATGCCGCGCTTGACCGGACGCGGACGAGCAATGTCGCGACTGGGCGGCGGCATTGGCACACGCGGTCCCGGTGAAACCAAGCTGGAAACCGAGCGGCGATCGATTCAGCGCCGGATCACCCGACTCCAGCAGGAAGTCAATCAGCTTCAGGCGCATCGATCGCGCCTGCGCCAGCAGCGTCAGCATCATGAAGTTCCCTCGATCGCCGTTGTGGGCTACACGAACGCGGGAAAATCGACGCTGCTCAACGTTCTGACCAACTCGGAAGTCTACGCTGCCGATCAGCTTTTTGCCACGCTCGACCCGACGACGCGCCGCCTGATGCTAATCGATCCGATCACGCAAGAATCAACGGCGATCGTCCTCACCGATACGGTCGGATTCATTCACGAACTGCCGCCGTCCTTAATGGATGCGTTTCGCGCCACTTTGGAAGAAGTCACCGAGGCGGACGCGCTCTTGCATGTCGTGGATTTGTCGCATCCGGCTTGGCAAAGTCAGATTCGATCGGTGATGAGCATCTTAAGCGACATGCCGATCGCCCTGGCCCGCGCTGGTTGCCTTCAACAAAATCGATCAGGTCGATGGTGACACACTGACGTTGGCGCAAGAAGAATTTCCGCAAGCGGTTTTCATTTCGGCTAGCGATCGCTTGGGACTCGAAACCCTGAGGCAGCGGTTGTTGCAGCTTGTGCGCTATGCGACTTCCGAATAATCATCCGCGCAAAAACTGGGAGTTTGCGATCGTGCCCGCCCATCATTTGAGCCTCGACACCTGCTGCGGACAGCGAATGTCTCAGCGAAGAAAATATCGTGTTGTCCCACAGAGGGCTGTCAATTGGCAGAATTGGTATCGACTGATCCACGAGTTTTTTGCCATAGAAACTGAAGCAGTGGTTGCGATCGCGTCACAATTCGCGCTTCAGCTTCCATGCCAAGCTGCAACGCGCATTCTCGATCGCCTCTGACCAACGTCGTTTGTTGCGGTTGCAGCGTAATTTCGTAGAAGCGCTGTGAATTCGTGCCGGAAGCAGCGTTCGTTTCAGTCGTCGAGGCGGCAACAGTATCGGGTGAAATGGCCGCGACGGTACTTTCGAGCGTACCAAAGTCGGAATGCGGGCAGGCCGTAACGCGCAGAAAAGCCGTTTGCCCGACTTGAATTTGCCCGATCGATCGCGGCGGCAGAATTGCCTTGACCACGATCGGCGCGGCTTGCGGCGAAATTTGCGCGATCGTTTGTCCCGCCTGCACCACCTGATCGGCATTTTGGAGGTTGAGTTGCAAAATCACTCCGTCCGCAGTGGCGCGAATCACGCTGGTTTGCAACTGCCGCTCGGCCTGCTGAAGCGTTTGCTGTGTCTGCAAAAGCTGCGCCTGAAGTTCTGATCGCTGCTGCCGCAACGCTTCTCGTTCTCGATTCAGCGTGGCGATCGTCGCCTGCCCGTTCGCCTCAGCTTGGGCGATGCGCTCTTGGGCGATCGCCACAGGTGCAGCACTCGGAGCAAGCGCGGCCTGAGTGCGAATCACTCGCGCTTGGGCAATTTGAACCGCCGATCGTTTTTCCTCCCGTTGCAGTTGCGAAATGCTGCCCGAATCGGCCAACCGCTCAAAGCGCTGCATCTCCGTTTGGGCAAATTCTAGGGCGGCTCTGGCCTCAGCTAAATCTGCCTGCGTGGTGACTTGCTGGACGCGATATTCCTGCTGCTGGCGATCGAATTCGGCGCGAGTGACGGCCACTTCCTGATCGATCGATCGCGACTGCGCCACAATTTGACTCATCAGCCAGCGGTCTTGCGCTTCAAGCTGCGCCAGTTGCAGCCGGATTTGTTGAATGCTGCCTTCGGTCTGACGCTGCTGCGATTCCAGCGCGGTGCGATCGAGCCGCGCAATCACGTCGCCGCGCTGCACCGTCTGATTTTCCGCCACCTCCAAGCGATCGATCGTGCCGTCCAGCGGAGCCTGCACCAGCCGCACTTCCCCAGCGGGACGCACACGCGCCTCCGCCCGCACCGTGACGCGATACGGCAAAACGGCCAGCAGTCCCGCCATCAAGCCCACGCCGCCCAGCAAAATCAATCCGCCCAGCATCACCCAAGGGCTGGCAGGCGGCAAAAATTCGTCGGTTTTGGCGGGACGAAGCACAGGAATCGAGTGGGGTTTGAGCATGGGGAGCTAGAGCGTGAGGAAATCCGAATGTTCGCCCAACGTTGCTTGTAGGTCGGACAGCGTGCCCTGCCGGACGAACTGGCCGCGATCGAGAAAAACGATCCAGTCTGCCTGCGCGATCACCGGGGGGCGATGGCTAATCAAAATCGTGGTTTTGCCGCGCCGCTGCCAAAGCAGTTTGTCGAGCAGTTGAGCCTCGCTGACTGGATCAAGCCCCGCTGTCGATTCGTCGAGGATGAGCAGGGGCGGGTCATTGGCGATCGCACGGGCAATTGCCAATCGCTGCCGCTGTCCGCCGGAAAGCGTTGCGCCAAACTCGCCCAAAATCGTTTGATATTTGTCCGGCAGTTGGCTAATAAAATCGTCGGCTCCGGTCGTTTGACAGGCTTGAATGATTTGTTCAAACGATAAATGCGGATTGCCCATCCGAAAGTTTTCCAGAATCGATCGACTCCAGAAATGTGCGTCTTGCGGAACCAAAACCACCTGCTGCCGAATGCACTCCAGCGACAGATCAGACAGATTGTAATTACCCAGCCGAATGTTGCCCGACTGCGGAAAATATAAGCTGGAAATTAGCTTGGCTAAGGTGCTTTTGCCGCAGCCGGATTTGCCAATTAAAGCGATCGTTTGTCCACCCGGAATATCGACCGAAAAATCGTTCAGCAGTTCAGTTCGACCCGGATAATGAAAGCAAAGATGTTGGCAAACGATCGAGGAATCACCAGTCAGATTCACCCAGGATTTGCGATCGTCAGGTTGAATTTCAGGCGGCGTCATCACCACTTCTTGCAAACGAGCATTTGCCGTTTTCACGCGCACCCAATCATCAATCAGATTGACTAGCTCATTCATCAAGCCTGTGACGTTGCGGTTGAGCGTCGTGAAGGCGAGCAATTGCCCAATGCTCAACTCTTGCTGAATTAC
>JAAUTJ010000308.1 GCA_012031475.1 Leptolyngbyaceae cyanobacterium SM1_3_5
GGAGCCTGCTTTGTATGTAGTCCGCAGTTTCCCGGCTCATTGATAAAGGACTCCAAGTTGTTTTGAAAAGCTGTCCAGAGAGCATCCGCCCCTTCAAAGGCACTTGGAGCCATGCTTAAATTTCCCACCCAATAATCGAATGATTCTGTAACTATATCAACTCCTCTGAAAAACAGGTATAAGAACCCTTAATATTTTGTGACAGAACAAACTTGCGATCACCGTGCTTTAGGCAATCATCTATTTCATTTCAGCCTTTAACTCTTTCTACTTCTTTCTACTCAGTACAATCTCCATTTCTACTAAAGCGGGTAGAAGCAAGAATATGGGTATGAGGGCCCACCATATAAAGTTTTCAATAAAATAGCCTCCATGGTAATCCGGGATCCTCGAAAAGAAATATCCTAAAATCACAATTCCTAATCCCTTTAAGTATTTCTGTTTTCTGGAATAATCATTTTCGGTAAGCCGGATGTATAGATAGGAAAGCAGCCAGTATGCCCAGAAAGCATACGCAAAACCAAAAACTATTGCCCCAAAAATGCCATAATACCCATAGTCGTTATAGTAAAAACGCGATACAACAAAGTTTAAGAAATTATGCAATAGATAAACCAGCAGTGCCACAAACAAGGATCGAAGAAATATTTTCATGGTTTAAAATTTTAGTCACACCCCAAATCAGAAATTGGCCTATCTCCATTAAAGACAGCTCTTACCAAATTCCAATCAACCCTATCAATTGTTGGAGTCATTGATCACATCAATTCGAGGAAATGATTCCGGGTTCTTCATAAAAATTGATTTTTCGACATCGTTCTACATCATTATTTCTTCGTTTGATACAGTATTTTATCGAGCCATTCACTGATCCACACCATTATTGGTGCAGTCATAACAAAGCCGATCAGGTGAAAAATCTGGAAATTGGCTTGATGGCGCGATCGGCGAATCCTGACTGCACCCTGGTTCTGCGCGTCTACAGCCAGCGCTTCAGCGACAGCATCACGCGCCTCTTGCCCTACGCGAAAGTCCTCGGTGCGTATGCGCTGGCGGCGGAAGCGTTCGCCGCTGCCGCGTTTGGCGAAACGATCGTCAGCCTGTTCCGTTTGGACAATCAAACCGTCCTCGTCACCGAATATCGGGTTGCCGCCCAAGACGGACTCACCGGACTGCTGCTGGCTGAGGTCGCTTATGGCTATGGCGTCATCCCGCTGCTGCACCAAAGGTCGCCCCGCGAAATTCCGCAACTGCTGCCCTCTGACGATCTGCGGCTCAATTCGGGCGATCGACTGGTTGTCCTCGCCTCGATCGACAGCCTGCAAGCAATCGAACGCGGCGATCGTCTGCCTGCCACTTGGCGCGTCCGCATTGAGCGAGTCGCCTCTGCTGCGGCGGCTTTTGATGGGGCTGGCACGATCGCTCGGATCTCCGGCTGCGACATTGGCATCGCCCGCACGACGATGAACCTGATTCCCTCGACGCTCCCCGTTTCGCTCTACAAACACCAAGCTCAGCGGCTCGTCCGCGAACTGAGCAAAGCGCAGGTGCGAGCCTCAATCCAAGCGGCTCAGCCTTAAAACGCCAGCAGTTCTTGACCGACGCTCTGATAGTCCTTCCAGCCTTCTTCGGCTCTCGGATCTTTCGTGCCGTAGACGGGAACGCCCGCCTGAGCCGCCTTTTGAAACGCCGCCAGCCGTCGAATATCCGCGCTAAACAGCGGCATCCCTGCTTCCGTCAGCATCGATCGCACCTTTTCCGCTTCCCGACTCGGTTTGGGCGGCGTGATCGTCAGCAGAACGCGATAGCGCTTCGCTCCGATCGCCGTCAAGTATTCCAGCGTCAACACCAAGGCCTCCAGTGAGAGCGTATCGGGCGTGGTCGGCAAGACGAGCAAATGACAGCTATCAGCCAAAATCTTCAGATCTTCGGGCACGGGTCGCGCCTGCGTGTCAATCACAACATGCTGATATTGATGGCGGCGCGGCGGCTGCCAGGTATCGACAACGGCAAACGGCAACATGCCGCGACTCGCCCAGCTAGAAGCCGATCGATTCGGGTCAGCGTCAATCAGCAAGGTGTCGCCATCCGTCTGCAAAAAGGCGGCGAGGTGAATGGCGCTGGTTGTTTTGCCCACGCCGCCTTTGAAGCTGGCAACGGTGATAATCATGGCGGTGTGGCGATCGAAGTGCGATTTTCAGGGTAGCTTAGTCGATCGCTTTCTGGGGCGACGCGGCACAATCCGGCCAGCGATCGCTAAACCTAGCGCAAAAACAGCGTCAGCGATTGCAAAATGCCAATTCCAAACCCCAAAACTCCCCCCAAATTCACGATCCCCTGAAGTTCGCTTTTGACAATACCGTTGATCGCCTGCTCCAATTCCTGCGGCGAGGTGCCTTTGACGCGATCGATAATCACCTGGTCGATGTCCAGAATCGGAATTGCCTGGGCGACAATTTTTTCTAAATCCCGCTCCAGATAGCGCTCCAGCACCAGCGCAAGCTCGCGGCTGACAGGTTCAAGCGATCGCTGCACGGCATCCGAGGCTTGCAGGCGATCAAGCAGCAGATGCGCGAGGTTATCCCACTCGATCGATTCGCTCAAGCCCTGAAGCAAATCCGCTCCGCGCTCCTGCACATAGCCACGCACCGTGTCGCGAGTCGTTTTCCGCAGTTGCCGCACGGTCGAGACGGGCAGATTTTGCAGCGAAACGTTTTGCAGCCATTCGCGCAGGCGGTTTTGGACACCCAGCGATCGCATCAGTTCGCCCAGTCGTTCGTTGCTGGCTTCGCGTTCGTCCAGACAGTAAGTCCGCAGTCGGGTCAAAGCGTTCCGCAGGCCAAACAAGTTCGCGACCACCCAGTACGTGCCGCTGGTTTTTTCGCGGAAGCCTTCGTCGATCACTTGGATGTTGCGATCGGTCAGAAAATCCACGATCGCCTGACGGATCACATCCGGCGGCAAAACCACCTGCAACAGCCAGCCCGAAAGCTGATCCGCCTGTCCCTCGGTGAGCTGAAGCTCCAGCAGCACTTTGTCAAAAATCTGATTAATCTGCACTTCGAGAAAATCTTCGCGACGCGCCCAAACTTTTATCAGGCGCGGCAGCGATTCGCCCAGCAGATCTTGCAGAATGTGAGCAACCACTCTAGCGGTTTTCTGCTCGTGATCGCCCTGCAACTGTTCGATCGCCAACTTCAGCAGCCACAAGACTCCAGCCTGCATCCGCTCGGTTTGCAGCAGTCGCCGCGCCAAATTTTGCAGTTCTGCGGGCGTCAGCAGCGATCCCATGATCGTATCTGCCACGCGCTTCGCCAGCCGCTCTTGGTTGCTGGGAATCAGTCCGGGCGTAAACGGCACTCGTCGCCCGCCGATGTAGAGCGCCCGATACGGGCGAAACAGCATTTTGATCGCAATGTCGTTGGTGAAGTAGCCAATGATGCCGCCAACGATCGGGGGAGCCAAAACAAGCCAGAGGTTCGATTCCATCGCGGAACGAGGGGATGAAGAGTTAAACGGTTGCAACCAAAACGCCCATGATGCCGCCTGCGATCGCATAGTGCTTCGCTTGGGCAAATCCCGCCTGCAAAGCCAGTTCAACCTGCTCCGCACCAACGGGGAAGCGATCGAGGCTCGGACTGATGTAGGCGTACTCGTCAGTCAGGCCGAGTTGCTGCGCCGTAGGTACCACGATAGTTTGCAAATACCACTGCTGAAAAGTGCGGACTGCCGGACTCTCAGGCCGATGAAAATCGAGAATGGCCGCCGTTGCATCCGACTTGAGGACGCGCCGCAGTTCTTTGAGACTGGTGAGGATATCCGTCACGTTCCGCAGTCCATAGCCCATCGTCGCCGCCTCAAACTGGGCATCCGGGAACGGTAAACCTAAAGCATCGCCTTCGATCCAGTCGATCGCCCCCGTGCCGAATCCGGGAAAGCGCGATCGCGCCACCTCAAGCTGAGCCGGAGAAAAATCGACGCCGACCACTTTGCCGCTCGTCCCGACTCGTTTCGCCAACAGCCGCACCAGATCGCCGCTGCCGCAGCAGACATCCACACAGGCCATTCCGGGCGCGGCCTGACTCCACTTGACGGCCATCTGCTTCCAGACGCGATGCTGGCCGAAGCTGAGTCGGTCGTTTAGCTGGTCATAAACCGGGGCGATGCGATCGAAAATCGCTTGAATTTCTGGGGCGGGCGGCGCATTCACAAATTAGTTCACAAATCGATCGGAATGGATGACTACCTCAATCCTACCGCGCCATCTCCCACTAGACCGCAGCCGTCCCTAGACCGCTGCCGGACGATAGCGGGTGCAAACCAAGGCCAGCGCGATTTGCTGAGAAGAAAGCTCTAGCAGCATCAATTCATCTTCCCGCAGCGTACAGGGCTGTGCCCACTGAAGCGACAGCACGGCCAGCACCTCCCCTTGAAAAACGACGGGCGTGACCAGATGCGCTTGAATTCCCGTATTCGAGTAGTGCGCCACCTGCGCCAAATCGTGGCTGGTTGGCACATTCACGGCCACCTGCATTCGCTGAGTGACGATCGCCTGCTGCACCAGCGGATCTTGACTCAGCCAGTTTTGATCGCCGTCAAGCTGGTAAGTTCCGACTGCCGCTGTGAGCTTGTGATGTTCAGCCAGTTGCAGAATGCAGCGATCGGCCTCGAAGTTTTCGCCAAACGCCTGCGCGATCGGGCTGAGGCAGTCTTCCGGGCGGCTCGACTGCTGCGAAACATCAACGATCGCACTCAGCAAAGCGGTTTGGGCTTGTGCCCGTCGCAGTTCCTCAGTCCGCTGCTTGAGCAGTTCATAGGTTTCGGCGGCTCGCTGCACAACGGCTTTGAGTTCGTTCGGGTCCCAAGGCTTGGTGATGTATTTGTATACCTGCCCGGAGTTAATCGCTTCGACCAAATCTTCCACATCGGTGAAGCCCGTCAGAATAATCCGCATTGTGTCAGGAAACTGGGGAACCGTTTTGCTAAGAAACTCAGTGCCCTTCATCTCCGGCATGCGTTGGTCGGAAAATGATTACGGCAACTTCGCCCTCCGCCGCTAAAATTTCCAGCGCCAATATGCCGCTTTCGGCACGTAATACTTCAAAATCCCGCCGAAACGTTCGGTAAAGCAGATCCAGATTATCTGGTTCATCGTCTACCACTAGCATTTTGGGCTTTTGAAATGTCTTTGTTGTCGGCAGCGACGAAATAGTGCTGCTAGATAGTGGGACAGTCATATCGATAAACCCTGCCTCCTACAAACGTTTGGGCTGGTTGAAACAAACTGCACCCGAACGTTTCAAACCTGAATTGAAATTGCCACCCCTTTACTAAACAAGCAAAAGGGCAACTCCATGGCTCTAGTCTTGACACTTCCGCCACTGTTCTAACTCAAAATTTTAAAAATCTCTATTCTGGTAAGTCTGAGCTATCTCCCCTATAGATGCTTCTCAGCCAGGGTGTTGGTTAAATCAATCCACTCGGAGTATTCAGGCTGGGTGTAAGAACTGAGATGTTCTGCCATTTCGCTCATGTAGAGGACGTAGTGACTCATGAGAAAATAGACCGACATCATAGCGGCAGCAGCAGCCGAGACCAAGAACCCAGCTAACATGAGAGAGAACTCGCGACGCTGCACGGCTTCCTGCATGAGGTGCAACGCCCATGCGACCAAACCAATAACAACGAAGAGAATAAATAGCATTCTTAGAGAAATGTTAACGGAATGTAATATTTCTGATTGTAACAGCTCCTCAGAGTAATGTCCTCCGTGTCTTAGGAGCCGAGCGGTTCTTTTTGTCCGATCGTCCCCTAACCTCCTCGATTTATTCCTCTAACTCACAGTCTTACAGGGACGTGGCGATCCTTAAGATAGTGTTTAATTTCCGCAACAGTTAGTTCACCATAGTGCAATAAGGAAGCAAGCAAGGCAGCCTCAGCCCCGCCCACCGTTAACGCTTCATAAATATGGGCACAATTACCTGCTCCTCCCGACGCCACCACCGGGATGCTCACTTGGCTGGTAATGGTCTGGGTCAGCGCTAGATCGTATCCTGCCTTCGTGCCATCAGCGTCCATACTTGTGACCAATAGCTCTCCTGCTCCCCCGGTGTTCCATTGTCTGTGCCCAGGCGATCGCATCCAACCCCGTATTTTCCCGTCCTCCCCGAACATACACATCCCACCCCGGATTGGTCGGATCGGGGCGACGAC
>JAAUTJ010000309.1 GCA_012031475.1 Leptolyngbyaceae cyanobacterium SM1_3_5
CCGATCCCCAGCAGCGCCCAAACCACCAGCGCGAATGCAGCGGAGGCCGATTGCGACGCGCGATCGCCGCCTTCGGGTCGGTTCGCCTTCGGTTTCCGGCGGGGCTTCGGTCGAGTTGGGATCGCCCAGTCGGGCAGACATGGCTCTAAGCCGAGAGATGAAGTTTGTCACTGCAATTCCTCACACTGCCGCTGGGGATCGCTCGCACGAAAAGCGATTCGATCGCGCTTTGGGTTTATCCTTTGGGTTAATCCAATTCATTCACAAAATCGGGCGATCCCCCAATCGTGACGTTCTTTGAACTCAATCAAGGTTAGGGGAATCGCCCGTTGCTGTCAACTCAGGCAGGAGGCAGAAGGCAGGAGGCACGACACGTCTCCTCGCCCCGTAAAGACGCGAGATCTCGCGTCTCTAGATGCCCGCATGACCGATCGCCAAGGCCGTCACCAGCATTCCCAGGACAAGAAACGGCTGAGCGCTGGCCTGATATTTCACGTCGTTCTTCAGCGGATCGCGCAGGAAATACATGTCTTGAAAGGTGATTTGCGGCACGATTAGCAAAATCAAAATCACGGCGTAGAGGTTTTGCTGGATGCTGATTAGGTATCCGGCGACTCCGGCCTGAAAGATGTCGATCGCCAAGACGCAGATCCAAGCTGCATTGGTGACGCCGAACATCACGGGCAGCGATTTCAGTCCAAGCTGGCGATCGCCCTCGACGCTCTTAAAGTCGTTGACGATCGCAATTCCCAGTCCGGCCAAGCTGTAGAACAACGTCAAAGTCACGATTGTTGTATTGAGATCACCAAAGAGCGCATGACCAGCCCACCAAGGTAGCGCAATATAGCTAGCTCCCAATGCATAGCTGCTCAGCCAACCATTATTCTGCTTGAGTTTTAGCGGTGGTGCAGAGTAGATGTAGGACACAAAGGAACCGCCGATCGCCAAAACTGTGAGCGTTGGAAATTCGTGGCCTGCCCAGCGATCGAGCGCATAAGCCACCGCAATTCCTGCAATCAGTAGCGCCCAAATTTGGGTAATCACTTTGGGTAGAGAAATTGCGCCAGAGGGAATCGGGCGGTAAGGCTCATTGATGGCATCAACATCGCGATCGTAGAACTCGTTTACAGTCTGCGTGTAGCCCGCCAGCAATGGGCCAGACATCAACATACACGCTGCCGAAACAAGCACATTCTCAAGCGTCCAGGTATATCTGCCGCCCGAAGCCGCTCCGCAGACTACACCCCAAATGAGGGGAATCCAGGTAATCGGCTTCATCAGTTGCAGGCGAATCTTCCAGATTGAAGTTTCTCCGGCGTCTGCGCCTTTCATGCCCAAAAGCTGACGCGCTTTTCCCGTCCGGTTCGGTTCAACGGGTGATTCGATCGAAGGAGGAGTTTCAGACATACAGCAGTAAAGTTACGGCAGAAGGTAGGATTTCATTTGTTCAGTCTGCCATAGAAGGCGGAAGGCAGAGGGCAGAAGGCAGGAGGCAACAGCCGATCCGTAACCCCTGACACCCAACACCCGACCTAAACCTCGTCGGGATTGATACCCATTTCCCGCAGCCGATCGGCAAGTCGATCCGCTCGTTGGCTTTCAGCATTCGCTCGCTGGCTTTCAGCATTCGCTCGTTGGCTTTCAGCATTCGCTCGTTGGCTTTCAGCATTCGCTCGCTGACGTTCAAGTGCTTGCCCTTCTGCGCCAGTGGGAATGACACGACCCTCACGATCGCACCACCGCAGCCACAGCCGCGTCACTTCTTCCTCAAACTGTCCTGACCACAGCGTCAGTCCCAAGCCGACTGCCTCTAGCCAAACTGATTGACCAGAGGCGGCAAGGCCGGAGGCGGGAGTCAATTCTGTGTAGCTCGTCGTTGCGATCGTCCAGACGCGCAGCAGCGCTCCGTTCATCTCATCCTTGCCCTGAAGCTGCTTGAGCGGGTCGAACACCACGTAGTAGGGAATGCCGATTTGAGCGTACTGGTCTTTCTTGGCGATCGTCTTCCCCTTCTGCTGCGACTTTCGGCTCAGCACCAGTTCGTCGCCTTCCGGGTTGGAGACGATTTCGATACACACCTCTGGCAGCTTCCCGAACTCCCACACAAAGTAAGAGCGGTTCCGTTTCTGCGAGAAATCGTCCGCACACTGCACCCGCAAACTCAGCATCGCATCGGGGACAACAGGCTCGCCTTTGAGCTTGTAGAATAGCCCCACGTTGGCAGCCGCCAGAAATGGAGGCGGCAGCGGCTTGGAACTGTAGAGCGGTTCCACCAGCAAGCGCTGCTGCTTCTCAGATTGCAAGTTGTCCACAGGCGTATCGTCCTCAATGACCAGATGGCTGATGTCAAGCTCGGTGACGATCGCATCCGAATCCAGCAGTTCTTGAGTCATGGCAGCAACCAAACCCGATATCTCATTATCCTTGAATTTGGCAGGCGATCGCCTTACAAATAGATTGATTTAGTACAAATAGATTGATTCAGATTGAATTAACGTGTTATGAAAACGCAGTATTACACGGCCTCCAGTCTCGATGGTTTCATTGCGGATACAGCCCAGTCGCTCGATTGGCTGTTTCAATTTGGCGATGCGGCAGCAGGCAGCTATGCTCAATTTTTGAGTGAAGTCGGAGCGATCGCAATGGGTTCGACCACCTACGAATGGATTTTGAACCATCAAGAAGGCAATGGAGAATCGCCGCAGGTCTGGGTCTATCAGCAGCCGACCTGGGTTTTCAGTTCACGCGATCTACCCGTGATTGCAGGTGCAGAGATTCACAGGGTAAAAGGTGATGTTCGGCCTGTTCATGCAGAAATGGCAAAAGCTGCGAATGGTCAAAACATTTGGCTGGTTGGAGGCGGCGACTTGGCGGGTCAGTTTTTGATGCAGGTTTACTGGACGAAATCATTGTTCAAATTGCGTCTGTTACGCTGGGCAGTGGCGCACCTTTGCTGCCGCGATCGATCGCAACTCCGCCGCTCAAATTGTTATCGGCCACAACTTACGGTAGTGCCTTTGTCGAACTCCGCTACGAGGTTTGCAGAGAGTGATTCCGGATAGCTAACCCCGATCGATCAAGCCCGATTCAAGCACATTTTTGGAGGCAGCGATGCAGCTTCATGCCGATTTCAGTCAACGTGTGGTGATCGATAGTCAAGATTTGCCTTGGGTGGATTCACCGATGCCCGGTGTGCAGCGGCAAATGCTGGAACGTGATGGCGCGGAAGTGGCGCGGGCAACTTCGATCGTTCGCTACGCCCCCGATCGCCATTTTTCGGCTCATACGCATGGCGGCGGCGAAGAATTTTTGGTGTTGGAGGGCGTGTTTTCCGATGAACAGGGCGACTATCCGGCAGGAACCTACGTCCGCAATCCGGTGGGGTCAACGCACACGCCGTTTAGCAAAGATGGCTGTACGATTCTGGTTAAGCTTTGGCAAATGCAGCCTGAAGATCAGCAGCGCGTGGCGATCGACACGACTCAAACGCCTTGGATTCCCGGTTTGGTCAAGGGCTTGCAGGTGATGCCGCTTCATGCGTTTGGAACTGAGCAGGTTGCCCTGGTGAAATGGGCACCCGGCACACAGTTTCAACTCCATCGCCACTGGGGTGGAGAAGAAATTTTTGTTCTGGATGGCGTTTTTGAGGACGAGTTTGGCTTCTATCCGCAAGGCACTTGGCTTCGCAATCCGAACGGCAGTCGTCACACGCCATTTAGCCGCGAGGGTTGTTTGATCTATGTCAAAACAGGACATTTACCCACATTTTCTGCTGCCCTGGTTCATTCTGGCAATTCATAATACCTCTCGATTCTTGGCGATCGATTCAGTTATCTCTAGCCGAACAAACTGGCGCATCACCTAACAGTTTGAAGACAGTTTGCAGAGAAATTGACGAGGAGGTTGCCAGCAGTTCCGCATTCTCTGTTGACATCTAGCGATTCTGGAGCAGTTCCGCACAGCCCTCCAACTCGATCGCATCTGCTGGGTTATTGCCTAACAATCAATTCAACCTTGAAAAATTCGCACAAGCTGAGGCGGCACGATCAGCCGGACTGGAGTTCCGATCGCCAAATTCAGCGGCGATCGCACCTGCAAAAGCTGATCTGAAGCGGTGTGCAGAAAATAGCGATAGTCGCGGCCTAGGAACTGGCGATCGCGGACGATGGCGCTTCCCGTCTCGTCGGCTGCAAGCTGAATATCTTCCTGCCGAATCATTAAATCGGCGGCTTCAGTCAGGCGGGAGGCTGGGACGACAAACGCGCCGATCTCCGTTTGCCACGCTTGATTTTGCCAGCGGGCGGGCAGAAAATTCGCCTGCGTCACAAATTCCGCGACAAAGCGGGTTGCAGGTTCGCGATAAATCTGTTCGGGCGTATCAATCTGAGCAATCTGCCCGTTCTGCATGACGGCGACGCGATCGCACAAGGCCAAAGCTTCCTCCTGATCATGCGTGACAAAAACTGCCGTCGTGTGCGTAGCTTTGAGAATGTCGCGAATTTCCTGCCGCAGCCGCAGTCGCACCTGCACGTCCAGATTGCTCAGCGGTTCATCTAGCAGCAGCAGTTTGGGACGCGGGGCGATCGCTCGTGCCAACGCGACCCGCTGCTGCTGCCCACCCGACAGTTCGTGCGGATAGGCATTCGCCTTGCTGTCGAGGTGAATCAATGCGAGGGCAGACTGAACCGCAGCGGCAACCTGCGATCGATCGCCCGCCTTCAAGCCAAACGCAATATTTTCCGCGACGGTCAGATGCGGAAACAGCGCGAAATCTTGGAACACCATGCCGATCGATCGCTGTTCGGGCGGAAGCGATCGGGTCGGGTCGGCCACGATGCGATCGGCAAGCTGAATCTGCCCGCTCTGCGGCTGCTCAAATCCGGCAATTAAGCGCAGCAGCGTGGTTTTGCCGCAGCCTGAAGGCCCCAACAGTCCCAAAATTTCACCCGAAGGCAGCGCAAACGAAACCTCAAACACGCCCAGCTTGGGAAGCGAAGCCGCCGTGCGCGAACGACGATCGAACTGTTTGGAAACTCGTTCCAGATGCAAAATCGGCAACGTCGTCATGCGAATGGCTTGCGTTTAGCTGCAAAAAAGCTTATTGCTAGAATTCATCAACAATCATACCGCGATCGCGATCGTTCAATCTTGAAAAGCATTCGCATTAACTCATTTCGCCCGTCTGGGTGGACGCTGCTCGTTGCTGGACTGGCTGCCCTCGTTGCCGTTCCGGTTTTGGTCGTCCTAAGCAGCGTTTTCAGCACATCAAGCGATCTATGGGGACATTTGGCCGCAACGGTTTTGCCGCGCTACATCGCCAACTCGTTTGGGCTGATGGTCGGCGTGGGGTCGGGCGTGGCGATCGTCGGCGTGGGAACGGCTTGGCTGGTGACGATGTGCCGTTTTCCCGGGAGTCGAATTCTCGAATGGGCGCTGCTGCTACCTTTGGCGGCTCCGGCCTACCTGCTGGCCTACACCTACACCGAACTGCTCGACTACTACGGCATCGTGCAGCGATCGCTCCGCACGGCATTCGGCTGGCGGACTGCAATGGACTACTGGTTTCCCGATGTGCGCTCGCTCGGCGGGGCGATCGTGCTGCTGACCTTGGTGCTGTATCCGTATGTCTACCTGCTGGTGAGAACCGCTTTGATTGAGCAGTCTGTTTGCACTTTGGAAGCGAGTCGCGTTTTAGGCTGCAATCCCTGGCGCAGCTTTTGGCGCGTTGCCCTACCGCTGGCGCGTCCCTCTGTCGCATCTGGAGTTGCGCTGGCTCTGATGGAAACCTTGAGCGACTACGGAACCGTGCAGTATTTTGGCGTGGATACCTTCACAATCGGCATTTATCGCACCTGGTTTGGCATGGGCGATCGGACAACGGCGGCACAGCTAGCCGCACTGCTGATGCTGTTTGTCCTGGCGCTGGTTTTGGTGGAGCAGTGGTTTCGCCGCCAGCAGCGCTACTACCAAGGCGGTTCCCAGCAGCCGCGATCGCGCTATGTCCTCACAGGCTGGCGAGCCGCGATCGCCCAGATTGCTTGCGTCCTGCCGCTTTTGCTGGGCTTTGTCCTGCCTGCGGGGTTGCTGCTGCAATGCGAATCGATCGTGGCTTGGGCAACACGCGCTTTTGGGGAGTTGCCCGCAACAGTTTGGTTTTGGGCCGCGCGTGACGCGGCGATCGGCGTGGCGATCGCGCTGC
>JAAUTJ010000310.1 GCA_012031475.1 Leptolyngbyaceae cyanobacterium SM1_3_5
GATAGAGGCGGGAAGTTGGAAGCATTGTTTGACTGATGTTGTGTGGTTACTTCTCAGCCTAAACTAGCCTCCACTTCCCGCCCAGCTTTCGTCTCAGCCTTCAGTACTTTTGTCAGTCAAGCAGGTCTGCCACCTCAATCTGAACGCTGTGCCCCTCCTGCCGCAGTCGCATAATCAGAGCATCGCGCAAATTGAGCATCGATCGATTTTGCTGCGCGGTAAAGTGACACCATAATTTCAGATGCAAATCGCCCGTCCAGTCGTATGCGTCGATCGCATTCTGTGCCGCATCGCTCAAACTCAACTTGATGAGGCTGGCGGCGACGCTAGTTTGCTGGTGCAAGTGGCTCTTGAGTTCGATCCGGTTGGGGCTGCGGCTGACCTTGCTGAGATTACTGCCGCGCTTGGCACACCAGATGATGCGATCGACAGGTTCGCGCACTCGACCCAGCGCTTGCGCCATATCCGCGTCAGTGGACGACCCGCCGCTGAAGATGCCGTAGACCCGATCGATTTTCCCTTGGATTTCGAGACTGAACCCAGTTCCCAATGTGGGTGAGGCGATGATCACGTCATAGTGTTGGATTTCCGTGTCAGGCGATCGAACAAAAGCTTGTTCCCGATCGCCGCCGATGGTGTTGGAGTTGAGGAGTAAGACGCGCTTACCTGGAAACTCGCGCTTGACTGAATGCGCGAGGTGTTCGCTTTTCTTCAAGCCGTCAGTGGTGACGAGCAGCACTTTTCCCGCTGGCAACCGTCCGACATCGGCCAGCATCGAGGTCGTCACGGTGCTAGAATCCGGTGACTCAATCGATCGCACCTCATAGCCTTGGGGCTGGTAGTCGTTGCGGATCAGGAAAACGGGGTCAGTTTCACTCCGCAATGAGTGTAAGTAGTGCAGTGTCTCGTCATCAAGGTCAGCATCGGCCACAATCACCCGACGCGCCGATCGCACCAGAGCCGCGAATCGTGCCAGCAGTAAGGGGCGCATTCCCTCTTTGTTGCAGGTGGAACTGGTAAGCAGATGCCGCAAGACTTGTACGACTTCATCGACGATTAAATCGCACCCTGCAAATCGTTCGGGGTCGATCGCAAGCAAGGCATCGACGCAGAAGCCAACGCGCAGCGTATAGCCTGATCCGTTGATATATCGTCCTTGAGCGCGATCGAGGTCGCCGCGATAGTCCAGCTTCAACCGCTCGCATAGGTTCCGCATCAGCGCGATGCGGTGGCCTGCACTCAGGACGGATTCACTCAGGCCGATCGATTGTGCGATTAGCTTATACCAATTTAAACAGGGTCGAGGGCAGATGGTTTAGACTAACAGCAGTCGTTTTGTTGGTCTTTGTTATGGTCGGTGTCACCTCAGTGAGCGTTGCTGAAAGCTTGGATGAACTCACACAGCAGTTGCAACAAGCCCACAGGCCAACCGACAAAGAACGCCTGCAAGTACTCTACTGGCTCAAACAAGAGAATGCGCCGAGCGTCAGCACGATTGCCAAAGCCGTTGGCAAGCATCGCAACACCGTGCAAACTTGGTTATCGCGCTACCGCAGCGGCGGCATCGCGGCGATGTTGGAGATCAAGCCGCCATCAACAGGGGGAGTGCGTGTGATCCCGCAATGGGCAGAAACAGCGCTGGCAAAGCGGTTACAGGAGCCAGAACATGGCTTCAAAAGTTATGGGCAAGTGCAGCAGTGGCTAGCCGAGCAGTTGGGAGTCGAAGCCGAGTATCACACGGTTTACCAGATGACCCGCTACCGACTCAAAGCCAAGCTCAAGGTGGCTCGTCCCCAGAATCGCAAGCAAGACACCGAGCAGCGATCGGCTTTTCAGCAAACCTTGCACTCGACTTGGAGTTGCTAGTCGAGTACTACCGCCAAGTGCGGCAAGACGAGCGCCCGATTCGCTACTTTGTGCAAGATGAAAGCCGCTTTGGACTCAAGACGATTGTGGGGCGACTCATCACTGCTTGTGGCATCAAACCGATTGGTTCATGGCAATGGTTGTTCAAAGCCTTCTGGCTCTATGGTGCAGTCGAACCCGCCACAGGTGAAGCGTTCTTCCTTCAGTTTTCGCACGTCGATACCGTTTGTTTTCAGCGGTTTTTGGATGAGTTCTCCCAGGCGTACCCCGACAGCCTCAACATCGTGCAGGTGGATAACGGGCGGTTTCACCAAGGCAAGGAACTGGTTGTGCCACAGAACATCGTCTTATTGTTCCAACCGCCTTACTGCCCAGAGTTGAACCCGATGGAGCGATTGTGGGAACACCTCAAAGCTGACCTCAAGTGGACGTCCTTTCCAACGCTGGCTCAACTGCAAACCCAAGTGGATCAGCTGCTCAATGAGTTGACCCCTCCAGTGGTTGCTTCCATCACAGGTTATCCCTTTATCCTTGATGCCCTATCTGCCCTCAACACCGTTTAAATTGGTATTACGCTCCAACTTTCTGCCGCCATGACTGGATTTGAACCGCTGATCGTTGCTGCCACTGCGGGTTTGACTGGAATTATTACCGATGTCGTCAAGAGCAAAGGCGGCGATCTATTGAAGCGGTATGACGTGAATCTGAAGCGGATTCAAGGAGCTTCGCGCGAATATATCGAAAATTATGCGAAGCGACATGGCGAATTGAAAATCGTTTGTGTGCGGATGGATTCGCCTGTGAAGCTCGATGAAATTTATACGGCAGTTCAGCTTTTAGAGCGATCGGATGTCCGCTATTTTGAATCAGCGGATGCGCTGCAAGATTTGTTTCGGCAGGTTGGCAAGCGCGGCTTTGAGTTTCGAGAATCAACTCGACAAAATGGCTTAAAGGTCGCAAATCAGCATCAATCTTTGATGGTGTTGGGCAGTCCGGGAATTGGTAAATCGACCTTTTTGCGAAAGGTTGGTCTGGAAGCGCTGAAAGGCAAAAACGGCATTTTTCAACACGCTTGCATTCCGGTGTTTATTGTTTTGCGACAGTTTGACAATAGCAAAACGATCGAACAGCTAATCTCCGAAGAATTCGCAAACTGCGGGTTTGAAGAAGCTGCTGCACTCACACAGGCCGCACTCGAAAACGGCAAGCTATTAGTTTTGCTGGACGGACTCGATGAAGTGCCCCGCGAACATGAAAACAAAGCGATCGATCAGATCCAGAATTTGGTCGATCGATACGGCGATAATCGCTTCATCACGTCCTGCCGCATCGCTGCCTACAAAGGCGGATTTACCCGCTTCAAAGATGTGATTGTTGCCGCCTTTGAAGATGCCCAAATCGAAGAATTTATCCGTCACTGGTTTGCCGATGAGCCTGCGATCGCGGATGCCTGCTGGTCACTCCTCAAACAGCCCGAATACGCCGCCGCCAAAGAACTCGCACAAACGCCGCTCTTGCTAACGCTACTTTGCGCGGTCTACAACGAATCCCAAGATTTTCCAAAAAATCGAGCCGCAGTTTACGGCGAAGCGTTAGACGTTTTGCTCAAGAAATGGTCAGCCGAAAAGCGTCTCCAGCGCGACCCGATCTACAAAGAACTCAGCCCAGAACTTGAAAAGATTTTGCTTTCCGAAATTGCCTTCGACAGCTTCGAGAGCGATCGACTTTTCTTTTCCAAATCCGAAGTCGTTGAACAAATCCGCAAGTTTCTAGTCGATAATCTCAACGCGCCCAAACATCTTGATGGTGAAGCAGTTTTGGAGGCGATCGAAATCCAACAAGGTCTTCTAGTCGAACGCGCCAGAGAAACCTACTCCTTCTCTCACCTAACGCTGCAAGAATACCTCACAGCTAAATACATCATCGATAACAATCAAATCAATTTAATGGTTGAGAATCACCTAATGGAGATACCTGATAATTGGAGAGAGGTGTTTCTGTTAGTGGCGGGACAAATGCCGGGGCGATCGGGTGCTGATGCATTGCTGTTATCTATAGAGAAAGAAGCTCGAAGATATACAAACAACCCCAAATTAGAATACCTTCTACACTGGGCAGATGAAATAACAAGCGGATCACAAGGCGATTACAGCCCTTTGGAGAAACGCGCCGCAGCAATATTTTTAGCCTATATTCTCAATCATGGTAGCGTGTATGAATTACCACTTTGCTTTGTCTCTACCAAAGACCTTCTCTATAATTTCGATTTTACTTTTAGATTAGAAGAGTGGGATATTATCTCTCTTTCAATAGAGAATGTTAATGAATTACAACAGGCAAAAATCTTTAATTCTGTTTCATCTGAGGAGCTAATAAATCAATTAAAAACTTTAAATCTGCAAATCTCGCATTTAGATCTAAATGATATTGAAGATGATGCCCAATCTCAAGAAGACATTGTAGAGTTAACTGGTCATCTGCGGAACCTTTGGAATAATGCATTTCACCTTAATGCAGAGATGATGAACTGGTCAGGGCAAGAAGAAATTTTACTAACAAATTACCTATACTCGAATGAATTGATGTTGATCTGCAAAGAAGCGGCAGTTCGGGTGTCGGCGGAGACTTGGGAGGCGATCGAATCTCGAATGTTAAAGGTGTGAGCAATCGATTAGGAGGAAAAATGGTTCAGATTTCGATCGATCGAATTCGCGTTCCACCGGGGCAGCGAGTTTTGCTGCAAGCTGTAAGCTGGGAAGAATTTGAGGCGATTTTAGAGGAGTTGGGTGAAGGGCGATCGACTCGAATCGCGTATGACAACGGCACATTAGAAATCATGACTCCGCTACCCGAACATGAGGCAAGCAAAGAAATCATTGGGGACTTGCTCAAAGCGCTGCTAGAAGAACTCGATATTGAGTTTCTAACGCTGGGTTCAACGACGTTTAAAAATCAGCAAATGGTGCAGGGAATTGAACCTGATCAATGTTTTTATATTCAAAATGAGGCAAAAGTTCGAGGCAAGAAACGCTTAGATTTAGCCGTTGATCCACCGCCCGATCTAGCGATCGAAATTGATATCACGTCGCGTACTCATCCCAGCATTTATGCCGCCTTAAAAGTAGCGGAGCTTTGGCGATTTGAATCGGGAAAATTACAGATTAATGTGTTGCGATCGACTCAATATCTCGAAGTGAAGGAAAGCCCGACTTTTCCGGGAATGGCTTTGCGAGAAGCGATCGTTCAATACGCCAATCAAAGTCAAATTTCTGGTCGAAATTCAGCGATCAAAGCTTTTCGCGCTTGGGTGCGGCAGCAGTTGGCGTCAGCGAACCAAAGCTGACTTGCTCAAGACAAGCGATCGAGCAAACATTCGGCAATCCGATCGGCGGCTCCCGATGCTCCCAAGCGGCGGCGACCATTTTCAGCGATTAGATGGAGGCGATCGGGGTCTTGCAGGATCGATCGCACGATTTGCGGAGCTTGGCGCGGCTCTTTCAGCAAAATGGCCGACGCTCCCAGCAGGCGCGTTTGCGCTTCCGCAAATTTCGGCGTAAACTGCGGCCCCGCTCCCGCGATCGTCAAGGCAGGTTTGCCCAAGCCGACAAACTGTTCGGTCGCCGTTCCCGCCATTGCGATCGCAAAATCCGCTTCGTACAAACAGTCGCGATAGTTGGTTTGGCTCAGCGCGATCGTCGCCTTGCCCTGCGTAAAGCCTTGCTCAGTCTGCCGCCAGCCCTGCACAATTAGGGCAGCAGTCAGCGGAGCCAAATCAAGCTGTGGTGCGATTGCCGCGAGAAACAGCAGCGATCGTCCCTCCAGCCGCGCATCGATCAGCGCCTGCACCGCAACCAGAATCCGATCCCAGTTTTGATAAGCTTCTGGCGGACGCGAACCGGGCAGCAAAACGAAGGTAAGGCCATCGCGCTCCGGTTCACTGCCAAAGAACTGCGCCGCACTCACAGGCAGATCTAAGCCGTCCATCATCGGATTGCCCAAATCAAAGGCGGGAATCGGCCACTGGCGCAAAACCTGCGTCGTCAGCGAGTCGCGGGGGAAAACGGCACGGCAGCGCGATCGCGTCATCAGCCACCGCTCCCAAGGCAGATAAACCGAGCCTGACCAGCTTTCCATCCGCTCAAACCAAGTCGGGCGCGGCAGCAGTCCCACTTCATCGCGCAGATAATACTCCGATTTCGCCGTGCCCACAAAGGCATAGGGCGCACCGCTCATCCAGGCAAACAGCAGCGGCACAATATCGCCCACCCGCCAAGATCCACGCCGCCCCGATTTTGCCCAAGCCTGCAC
>JAAUTJ010000311.1 GCA_012031475.1 Leptolyngbyaceae cyanobacterium SM1_3_5
TGCTCGATCGCGCTGTCGGAATCCTGGCTTCCTGCATCAGCGCTTTTGCCCAGGCTTTACTCGATTCGATTTGCGCTCCGGCCTGCGTCGGGCCAAAAACCGTGAGATTTTCCGATCGCAGCGCATCCGTAATTCCCGCTGCCAAGGGCACTTCCGGCCCCACGACGATCAGGCCGATGTTGTTGACCAGGGCAAAGCGCTTCATGCCCTCAAAATCCGTGACGGAGAGCGCCAGATTGCGACAGCGGGGCAACCCAGCCGTGCCGCCATTGCCCGGAACGCAGAAAATTTCGCGGACGCGATCGGACTGCAAAAGCTTCCAAGCAAGGGCGTGTTCGCGTCCGCCATTGCCAACAACTAGTACTTTCATGTCCCCACTCGTGCCGCTTCTACAGTGATCAATTCATTTGTTCAACCTAGAATTCCATCATCTCACGTCAGCGCGATCGAGCAAGCATTCGCCATCTGCGCTTTCATTTGTGTGAGCATTCGCCCTGCATCTACAGGCAGATTTCAAGGTGGAAATACGGATACAAAGATGAAAAATTACGATATCAGGGCAAAATAGAGAAAAAATTGCCTTTTGCAAAGAAAATCGCTGAATCACGCGATTACCCGCAATTGGCACTATCGATCATTTATTAAAGTTGGGGGACGTGTGGTGTACAAACCCGTTTTAGTGGCGATCGCGCTATCGGTTACAGGCGGTGCGGTGGCGTTTGGCAGTGGAGCGGCAGCGCTGCGATCGTTGACCTGGGCAACAGCAGGGGCGATCGCAGCGCCGCGCATCACCGACACCCAGCTTAGTGCCTGTCGCAGTTTTCTTCCCACTGTTTTTCCACAGGTTCCCGCCGCAGACATTACTGTCAGCAGCGGCAGCGATCTCGACAATCAGGGCAACGCTCGCGTCAACTGGCAGCTAAAAGACGGTACGGCGGGCTTCTGCATTGTCAACGCCAGCAACCAGGTGATTCGATATGAGACCCAGTTTAGTCCCAGCCCCAGCCCGACTCCCAGTCCGACTCCCAGTCCGACTTCTAGCCCAACTCCTAACCCGTCCCCAACGCCGTTTGATCCACAGTCGCTGCGCGATCTGAATAAAGATGAAGCCATTCGGATCGCCCAGCAAAACGGCTATGCGCTCACGGATGCCAGCGATCCACAGCGCATCCGCGTGGCAAACAACCAGCAGCAGCTTATTCTCAGCATTCGACGCTTTTCAATACGGTCAGTTCGGTTGAAGTGACGAGCTTGCCGACGCCAACGCCGTCACCGGGAGCATTCAATCCGCTGACCCTGGTTGGACTTGAGAAGAATCAAGCGATCGCCACCGCCCAGCAAAACGGCTACACGCTCAATCAGGATGCGGGCAATCAAGTGTTGCTGTCCAACAACATTCAAGGCTTGACCCTAAATATTGAGCAGCCCGTTAATCGAGTGGCTTCTGTTTCAATCAGCAGCACTCCTTCACCTACGCCCACGCCCACGCCCGGAGGCGGACAAGCGACGATCGACCAACTGCAAACTTGTCGCACCTTTGTGGCGGATGTATTTTCTCCGGCCAATGCAACGGTGTTTTCCGGATCGCCGGATGTGCGGGGCAATGCGATCGTCGAGTGGCGCACCAGCAGCGGCGCGTCTGGCTACTGCCGGATGGACACTGCCAGCAACATTCTCGATTTTGTGGTGGAAAATCCGGGCGATCAGATCAACGCTGGATCGAACAACCCCCGACCACCAATCATCGGGCTGTGGTAGTCGGACGATAGGCAACGCGGGCATCCAGTCCGTTGTCGCGCAACTGTCGCGACACTCGCTCGGCGATCGATCGCTGGGCAAAGGCTCCGGCGCGAATGTAGGAGCCGCGACCGGAACGTGCCAAAGCTGCCGCAGGCTGAAAGCGACGGACGCGATTGAGCAAAACGGTGGTGTTGCCCGGAACGACAACCACATATGCGCCGCTGGTGCTGCCAGGTGGATTGTTGCCGTCTACGATTAGGTCGGATAAACCGAGTTCTCTGAGCGTGTCGGGACCAACAACACCATCAACGCGCAAGCCGCGCCGCCGCTGAAAATCTTGCACGGCGTTTTCAGTTTCCGCACCAAAGATGCCATCAATGTTTCTCATTCCCAGCCGCAACTGAATTCGATTGATGTCGTCGCCCCTATCGCCTCGCTCGTAGATTTGGGCGATCGCAGCAGGCGCAAATCCCATCGTTAGCGCAATCACCACAGCAATTCGCACCCAAGCTTTCATCATTCGCACTCCTTATCACGCCGATAATTGAATGTTTTCACTATAGAACTGTGAGAGAAGATAGAATCATTCCACCGTCAGGAATTTTGCTGCTGTGCAAAGGCGTGAGATATCGTAGCGGTAGTAACCGCTAGCAAAAATAACTGTTAGCAAAAGCAACCGTGCTGCACACCGCGATCGAGATTGAGAAAAATGAAAGGAATTTTTTGGACAATAGCGCTGCTGGCGGCAGCGGTTCCCAACGTGGCGATCGCTCAAATTCTCTCGCCACCGATCAATGCGCCGACATCCCGCCCTCAACGACCCGCAAATCAGCAACCTGCACCCGTTCAGAATGTGCGATCGAGCCAGCTTAGCGGCTGTCAAAGCTGGGTGCTACAGCTTCAGCCAGCGGTGTCACAATCGGATGTCATGGTTGCGGCTGGAACGGCGAGAAGCGTGGAAGGTGTTGCTCAGGTGATGTGGCAAATTCGCAACGGGGTCGATCGCGGCTACTGCCTGGTGCGGCGAGATGGCCGCGTGACGGCAGCAGTGCAGTACACCTCTGGCGGCACACTGCACTACTTTCCCAGTGAGTCCGATGCGCTGGGTGGCCCCGTTCAATAAATCCTCTAGGTGGTCAGACCGATCGGACAGGAGACGTTCGTGCCGCCCAAGCCGCAGTAGCCGCCGGGATTTTTGGCGAGATACTGCTGGTGATAGCCTTCGGCGTAATAGAATTCGGGCGCGTCAAGAATTTCCGTTGCGATCGCCTTGTAGCCCGCTTGCTGAAGTGCCTGCTCATAGGCAGTTCGCGAAGCTTCGGCTAGGCGGCGCTGTTCGTCAGAATAGACGTAGATGCCCGATCGATATTGTGTACCGACATCGTTGCCCTGACGCATCGCCTGCGTGGGATCGTGGCCTTCCCAAAAGACCTTCAGGATTTGCTCAAAACTGATTGTTTTGGGGTCAAATACGACCAGCACGACCTCGTTATGTCCGGTCATGCCGCTACAAACTTCCTGGTAGGTCGGGTTGGGTGTGTGGCCTGCTGCATAGCCAACTGCCGTCACAGACACGCCGTCTTGCTGCCAGAATTTGCGCTCTGCGCCCCAAAAGCAGCCCCATGCCGACAATGACTTTTTCCATCCCGGCGGGGAAGGGCGGTTTGATCGAGTGGCCGTTGACAAAGTGCTTGTCGGGCACGGGTAGCGGTTCGGCGCGTCCGGGTAGCGCTTCTTCTGGTTTCGGTAGCGACAGCTTTTTACCAAATCCGAATAGCACCATAAGGCATCTCTACTTCGTAATGTTTCTTTACTAATTTTATCGTTGCTCGGAATTTTCGGGCAGATGAATTTTGTAGGGGGTTAGCGAAGAGTTTCCGCTGCTGAATGGGTGCGCTCAACTTCTGCCTTTTGCCGCGATCGCTCACTGGCTTTTCTGCCTAATTACCGATACTGACTCGATCGCGCTTCGGTAACTTCAGTAATAGATAACAAATGTGAAGCTAGGAATGGAGTCATGGTCGAAGACGATAAGTACAAGCCGTCAATGGCAGATTTCAGCGATGGTACGCCTGTTGCTGATGCGGACGAGGACGATGAAGAAATCATCAACGACGATAACATTCCCCAGGCATATACCGAGTCCTACGGCACGGGCGTTCATGACATGCCGGGATCGAATATTGGTGGACGAGTGATGCGCGATCGCGTCAGCGCCATGAATCAGGCTAGCCCAATTTTGACGGGTGGCGATGTTGATGCCAACTGGGAGCAGGCAAACGCCGTTGGTGATGAAGCAGTGGGCGGCACGGTTGCCACGCCGGATCAATCGATCGTCGATGAACTGGGTGCAGCCGTTGGTCTGGAAATGGACGACCGCGCTTTTTTACGGACGACCGAAATTTTGGATCAGCGAGACGATCGCCGTTGGGAACTTGACCCGATGTCTTCCGATGACTATGGCGATCGCCGCCAAATCGCTGAGGAAGATGACGCGCATCTCAATGATGATGCAGACGACATTGAACTTTAGATTCGCAGATTCACGCAACTTTGATTCACTTTATTGACAAGGGATTTAAACAAATGCAGCTTAAGCCGATTCGCGATCAGGTCGCCGTTGTGGTTGGTGCATCCAGCGGCATTGGTCGCCTCACTGCCAAGAAGTTTGCTCAGCAGGGGGCAAAAGTGGTTGCGGCTTCGCGCAGCATCGACGGTTTAACAACGCTAGTCGGAGAAATTCACGACTTTGGCGGCGAGGCGATCGCTGTTCCCGCTGATGTGGCCGAGTATGAGCAGGTGGAAGCAATCGCCTCGAAAGCCGTGCAGGAATATGGACGAATCGACACTTGGGTTCATGCTGCTGCCACCGGGGTGATTGCGCCATTTGATCAGCTGACGCCACAGGAATTCAAGCGCGTGATTGATGTCAACCTGACTGGACAGGCGTATGGCGCGATGGCTGCCCTGCCCCACCTGAAGCGGGAAGGACAGGGATCGCTGATTCACATTAGCTCAGTTGAGGCGAGGCGATCGCTCCCTTACCAAAGCGTCTACTCCGCTTCAAAGCACGGCGTGGAAGGCTTTTTGGACGCGATGCGGCTGGAACTGATGCACGAAGGCTACCACATCAACGTTGCCAACATTCTGCCCGCCGTGATCAACACGCCCTACTACAACAAGGTGCAGACCAAGCTGGGCGTGAAGCCGACCGGAGTGCCGCCCTACTATTCGCCGGAACTGGTGGCTGATTCGATTTTGTATGCGGCTGAGCATCCGACCCGCGACATGATTGTGGGCGATGTGGGTCGTGTGGTTGATTTGCTTCAGCGAATCTCGCCCAAGCTGGTAGACAGTTTGCTGCTGGCGATCGCGTTCCCCGGTCAGAAAACTCCCGAAGCCAAATCCGCCGATTCGCCCAGCAATGTGTTTGAAGCGATTCCGCCCGAACTGGGATACGATCGCGTCGAAGGTGACTTCGGCCAGCTTGTCATTCCCAGCTTCCTGGACTGGTTCGATCGCAATCCGATCGCCAAATGGGGCACAACCGCAGCTTTAGCCGCAACCGGAATCGCAGTTTGCTGAACGGCGCAATGGACAAGCCGATGTAGCGCTGGGATTGGTCAACAAAAAAGCGATCGCCTCTGGAGCGATCGCTTTTTGGTTTAGCGGGAGACGGGTTCACGCTGAAGCGCAGTAACAAGTAATCGTTTGATGTCACTCAGTTCGGATTTGAGGTCGGTCAGGTCTGCGCTCAGTTGGTCGAGGCGGGTGTTGAGTTGGGTGAGGGTGCTGGGATCGATCGCCGCAGGTTCGATCGGCGATCGACTCGCTTGCCACAAGGACACATTCAGCGCGGCCAGAATTTTTTGGACGGTGGCAAGGGTTGGATCGTAGCTGGGATCGTTGAGGATGCGGCTAATTTGCTGCGTGTAGCCGCTTGGACTGCCGCCGTGCTGTTCGGCAATGCGGGCAGAAACTTTGCGGACGCTCATTTGCTGAAGTTCCATCAGTTCGCGAATCGCTTCGGCTACCGTGTGCATCTTTCCTCACCCAAACAAAAACAAACGGACACGATCGAACGGGTTTGCTTGTGGTTTAAGTCTTTGCCCTCGCCCCAAGAGAGGAGGTGAGATCAATCGATCGCCCCTATAAACCGACAAGCTCACGCGATTCAAGGCCGACCAGCTTTTCTGCGATCGCCCATCGCGCTTCAAGTTTGGCGACGCTGAACTGATTGCGGAGATATTCGAGGTGCGAGAGGCCGTTCGACTTCTGCGAAGTGAGCATGACGAGCTTGTTGAGGAGCAACTGATAGTCGTCATTTTCTTGCAGAATTTCAAAGCGGCGGGCTTTGCGCTGATTGTCGTTCTTCAGCGAGGATTCAAAGGCGACGATGATCCTTCGGCTTTGCCTTCGAGGGCGGCTGACTGT
>JAAUTJ010000312.1 GCA_012031475.1 Leptolyngbyaceae cyanobacterium SM1_3_5
CCGAGCTTGAAGTCCGGCGCACTGATCAGGTTAGCCGCTCTCCGGCGAGGTGCAACGCGGTCTGATCGGGTCGGGTCAGCGACTCGGCCGTCGCGTGCTGGCGTGCTCCGCATTGACAGCGCCCGAGGGCACATGGATACTACGCGGTCTTTACGTGGATTACAGCATTACAGCGCCGGATTTTCAGGAGACCCCTTTGGCCAACTCAGCACAAGCCCGCAAGCGCGCCCGCCAAGCAGAAGACCGCCGTCAGCAAAATGCCTCGCAGCGAAGCACCCTGCGCACCTTCATGAAGAAGGTTATCAAAGCCATCCAGGCCGGCGACAAGGAAGCCGCCGTCCAAGCCTTCAAGGATGCGGTTCCGCGCATCGACCGAGCCGCGCGCAAGGGCCTCATCCACGCCAACAAGGCCGCTCGTCACAAGAGCCGGATGAACGCCCACATCAAGGGCATGAGCTAGTCGCTGCTCGGCACCGATCTCCGGCGCACGAAAAACCGGCCTTTTACGGCCGGTTTTTTTATGCCTGAATGGGGGCGAGGGAGCCGACGAACTGCGCGGCGGCGCAGGCGACGATACCTACTTGGCAGTTGGTGAAGGCGATCGCGTCTTGGAAGAAACCAACCAAGGCCGCGATCTCGTCCTTGCAACGGTCAACTTCTCGCTGGATGATGCCGTCGAAAATCTCGTTCTGGTGACGGGAGCAGGCGATCTAGAAGGTCGAGGCAACCGCGACGCCAACTCGATCACGGGCAACGAGGGCAACAACCTCCTGGATGGCGGCGGCGGAATCGACGTGCTGGCAGGCGGGGCGGGCAACGATACCTATGTGGTCGATAGCTTGAGCGATGGCGTCATTGAAACCAACACGGGCGGGACAAGCGACACGATCGTCGCGCTGCTCGACTACACGCTGCCGCAGTTTGTCGAAAACCTGATCCTGGCAAACGGAGTGACTGGCGGATTTGGCAACGGCGGCGCAAACACGATTACGGGCAACGCCAGCGGCAACTTCCTGGATGGTCAAGCCGGAGCCGATCGCCTGAATTGGTGGAGCCGGAAACGACACCTATCGGATCGATAATCTGGGCGATGTGATCGACGAAAGCGGCGGCCTCGCGACCGACATTGAGCAGGTCTTCAGCGCGATCGACTTTTCGCTGACGCCTGAACTGGAAAACTTGACGCTGATTTCAGGCAACATCAGCGGCACAGGCAATCAGGGCAACAACACGATCGTCGGCAGCGCAGGCAACAACACGCTAGACGGCGGCTTGGGTGTTGATCAGCTTGAAGGCGGAGCGGGCAACGACATTTATGTGGTTGATTCCTCTGCCGATCGCGTGATCGAACAGGCAGACGGCGGCGTCGATTTGGTTCGGGCGGCATCCAACTTCTCGCTGAGAGACAACCTGGAAAATCTGGAACTCACAGGCACAGGCAACATCAGCGGCACTGGAAACAGTCTTGCCAACACGATCACGGGCAACAGCGGCAACAACGCGCTTAACGGCGGCGGTGGAAATGACCTGCTGCAAGGTGGAGCCGGAAACGATGTCTACACTATTGACGCAGGCGACACGGTGATCGACACGGCGGGAATCGATCGGATCGCGGCGGACTTCAGCATCGACCTGAGCGTGGGCAACTTCCTCCAAATCGAAAACCTGACCCTGACTGGGACGGCGGCGATCGGTGCGACAGGCAACCTCTCCGCCAACAGCATTCGCGGCAACAGCGGCAACAACTCGATCAGCGGCTTGGCCGGAGATGACTTCTTGATCGGGCAGGGCGGCAACGACACGCTGTTGGGCGGAGCGGGCGTGGATTCGATTGAAGGCGACGATGGCGACGACGTTCTCAATGGCGGAGTCGGATCTGACGTTCTGGATGGCGGGGCAGGTCGAGATTCTTTTGCCTTCGATACGTCGCTTGCCACCGAAGGCGTGGACACGATCAACAACTTTGCAGGCGGCGAAGATGTGATTCGGCTTTCGGCTGCGGTCTTTTCCGACCTTAGCCCAGCACTAAACCGCTCACTTCCAGACAACACTAACCTGTTCCGCAGTGTGGAAGACGATGACGATGCCCTTGGCACTAGCACGGGTCAGCCTAGCAACGCGGTGATTGAATACAGCCAAGCAACAGGCAACCTGTTCTACAACAACCGCCTGTTTGCCACCATCAACCCGCTGAACAGCACTCAAGTGACGGGTGAAGACATCTTCGTCATTTCGTAGTCCAGCGGCAGGTGATTCATGCGAGCGGGTGTCCGGTGCGCTGGATGCCCGCTTTTTTACCCCTCCAGTCGCCCCTCAAATTTCGCTCAACCCCCCGTAATGAACGCGATCGCCCTGCGCCAGTTTCTCAGAATCCTGCTCAAGTCGCTGTCTGCCGATCGCCCTGCGGCTGCGCCCGGAGGGGGTGAAGCCATCGTACCCGTTTCGGACGCACCGCTGATTCTGCCACCGTTTGGGGGAGAGTTGGGGCATGAGGTGCGATCGTTCCTTGGTCGGGTTGAACCTTGGCTGAGATCCGGCTGGAAAATTCTCGCCAAGCGACCAGATTTGTATCCGTCGGGAACGGCGATCGTCGATTCAGCCTACTTTGCTCAGGAAAGCGCCCTGCTGCAAAAATACGGAGCCGTGCGATTGGGGCTGAGCTATCACATTCCCGCTGCTGGCTCGGCGCAGCCCGCCTCCATCGCCAGCTTAACGATCGCCCTCTCGCAACTTCCCCAACCGATTCGCCTCAACGTCCAGAACATTCGCGATTTGCTGCAAGAAGCGCAGTTTGAATCCGAATTGCGATCGCTGTTTGCGCCCTATCTGCTGCGGCGCGATCGCCCGCTCACCAATTGGGATACGACGCTGCTTTCGGTCACGAATTTCTTGAGCTATGAGCATCTGGCCGACTTTACGAATATTGTTGTACCCAGCTATCGTCCCTCCGCTTTTGAGCAGCCGATCGCTACGTGCGATCCGCATGTGGGGGTGCAGTTGCGATCGCGTTCCGAGTGGTCGCCCGATCGCAATTCCAACCCGCAGCGCGTCCTCACTTGGGCAAAGCAAGCTGCCGCGCATCTGCAACTGCCGATTTTGATCTACGGGCATCCGCAGGGCGCTTACTTGCCAGAGGGACTGATTCACACTGCCGATCGCGGTGTGGAAAATCTGCTGCGGCGCGAACTCGGCTTTTGCGGCAGTGTCAGATTATGTTTGCGCCCGATAGCGGCTGGGCAGATTTGATGGCGTGGCTGCAAATTCCGACGCTGATCGAACAAGAAGTCGTCAGTCATGCCTTTACCTGGCTCGCGCCGTTTCGTCCGCGCCTCGCCGTGATCCGTCCCAACCTCGATATCATTGAACAGGTCGATCGCATTCGATCGCAGTCGCAGTCTGTCCCACTTCCCAACCCCAACGGCGTCCAGGTTTCAACGCCCGATCGCCTCATGCAAATCAAACAGGCTTTTTTGAAATAGGCGGAGTTTTACTGGTGAAATCCTATCAGGTTGTGATTCTGGGAAGCGGCATCAGCGGCGTTGCATTTGCGAGATTGATGCAGCAGGCCGGACTGCACGATTTTGTTCTATTAGAAGCGTCTAATTCAGCAGGCGGACTCTGTCAAACGCGCCACATTGACGGGCACTGGCTGGACATTGGCGGCGGGCATTTTTTATGCACAAAATATCCCGAAGTATACGATTTTGTTTTCGCTCATTTGCCAAAAAGTGAATTTAATTTCTTTACGCGAGTGTCCAAACTGGCGATCGAAAATCACGAAATTGATTACCCGATCGAAAGCAATTTGTGGCAGCTACCGATCGAGTTGCAAACCGAATTTCTCAGCAGCGTTTTGCAGAACGGCGAGTCGCGAGGGTTGCCTGCGCCCCAACATTTTGAAGATTGGGTGCGCTGGAAACTGGGCGATCGAATTGCCGATCGCTATATGATTCCTTACAACACAAAAATCTGGGGCGTTTCGCCACAAGAACTGGATATCGACTGGCTCAACAAAATTCCGAGATTGAACCTCGAAGAAATTGTTTCCGCCTGCAAGCATCAACAAGCACTCAGCGGGAAAATGCCCAGCCATGAAGGATTTTATTATCCCAAGCAAGGCGGCTTTCAAACCGTATTTGACGCGATCGCTCGTCCCGTTCAAGATCACATTCTACTCAATACACCAGCCGCTAATTTAGCAATTTTTGGCGAAAAAATAATTGTAAATGATCAGTTTGAAGCGGCGATCGTGATTAATACGGTTCCCTGGTCGAAGCTGAATTTTGAATTTGCTTCTTTAGAGATTGAGCGATCGATCGATCGGCTTCAGCACAACTCAATTACCGTTTCCCTACACGAACAACCAAAGCATCCAACAGCACATTGGATCTATGAGCCTGATTTGAATTTGCGCCACCATCGCCGCTTTTTTATTCATAATTTTGCACCGCACAGCCGGGAAGACGGCGTGTATTTTGAGACGAATCAAAAGCGCTGGACTGACTCAACGGATGCAGTCTATTTCCATCACAATGAATATGCTTATCCCATTCCGACTTTGGGTCGGGCGCAAGCGATCGATTCGGTTTTGAACTACATGCGCGATCGCAGAATTTTCGGTCTCGGTCGCTGGGGTCAGTGGCAATATTTCAACAGTGATGTTTGCATTTGGGAAGCGATAAAACTGTTTCGATCGCTGTTTCAAACTGTACCTGTTCAACCAGTAGGAGTGCGCCGATGCTGAGCGCAAATGCCACCATTTCACTCCTTGCCCCGACGCGAGGACGACCCGATCAAGCCATTCGATTAGCCTTGAGCGTTTTGCAAACGGCTAGCCAGCCCAAACGAGTTGAACTGCTGTTTTACGTAGATAACAACGATGCTGAACAAGCCAATTACATTCAAGCCTTTCAGCAACACAAACCGCAGTTCGATCGATTCTTGCGCTGCGCTTTGATGATTGGTGAACCGATCGGAATTTCTAAAGCCTGGAACGAGTTAGCGGCTCGCAGTCAAGGTGATTTGCTGGTGATGGCGGCAGACGATCAAACTTACAATACGGCAGGCTGGGACGATCGATTGCTGTTAGAACTTCAGCAATTTGAAGATGAAATCTTTTGTGCCTGGTTTAATGATGGACACTGGGGCAAAAAGCTTTGTACCTTTCCGATCGTCAGCCGTCGCTGGTGTTTAACGTTGGGCTATTTCACAACGGGATTATTTGAATGTTTGTATGACGATTTGTGGATGATGGATTTGGCACAGCGGCTCGATCGCCTGCACTACATTCCCGATGTTTTGACCGAGCATTTGCACTGGAGCTACGGCAAATCCGAAATTGATGCAACCTATGAATGGAAGCAGGTCAATTCAGAAGGACAGCTTAAGCCCCCGGTGCGTCGCGACATGAATTTGTTTAGCCGGACTGCGCCTTATCGCGAAACGGATGCTCGACGATTAATGCAGATGATGAGTTCGCCGCCGCAGCCTTTGAAATCAGGTTTAGCGCTGATGGGAAAAGCCAGCATTTTTTCAGAAGAAGCGCCGCCTGCTCGATCGATTCAACCGACGATCGCCAATCTTCACTTACCGAATCAAACGGAATGCAAGCTGCTTTTGAAGCCAAATTTGCCGAAGCAACAGCAAATGTTAATCGCGTTTCAGCAGGGAAAATACTATCAGCCGGAAGCGTCACAACTGCTGATGCAACTGTTGCAGCCTGGAGATAGTTTTGTCGATTTGGATGCTGGCATTGGCTATTTCGTGACTTTGGCAGCGCAAACGGTGGGCGATCGCGGCAAGGTGATTGCGATTGAATCTCATGCTGAAAATTATGCTCAACTGCTCGAAACGATTCGCCTCAATTCTTTTTCTCAGGTGCAAGCCATCCAGTCCGAAGTGGATGTGGCGCTGCTGGCTCGTCTTTCGACAGAAGTGTCACCGAAATTGTTCAAACTAACGATCGATCAAGCCGTCCGTTTACTATCAACTTTAGGGAGCGATCGAACGGTTCCTTACCTGCTTTGTGAGGTCAAAACTGAGCTTTCAAACTGGCAAAACTTTGAGCAGAATTTAGCGGCGATCGGGTATGAGGCTTTTGAACTGACAGTGAAGGGATTGCAGTCGATCGAGCAGACAGCCCGAAAGGGAAGCTATTTACT
>JAAUTJ010000313.1 GCA_012031475.1 Leptolyngbyaceae cyanobacterium SM1_3_5
AGAAGTTTGCTCCTGACTCATCACCTGACCAAGCTGTGCCTCGATCGCGGCTGTGACTTCGGCACAAGACGATCCAACGATGCCCGTAACCAATTCCTGCACCCGACCATCCGGGTAAATGACAAACTCTAGCGTTTCCATGCTTCCAAAATCTTTGTGATTCTTAATAAAAAGCTTAGAGCAGAAGCCGAGGCTATGGGGTATGGCTTGAGACAGAGTTCCTTTGCAACACCTTGAAGATGATTTTATTCAACTTTCTCAGATGTTTTGCATCCATGCAAGCAAAATCTTAATCAAACTTAGTAGACGTAGAAGGGCAGGCTTCGATCGATCGCGCTTCGCGCTTAGTACTCTGCCTCATCCAGCGGGCTGCTAAAGCCAAACTCTTCGTCTGGCGATTCAGCCGCTTCGGGCAGAGTGCTGGTGAACACTGCCTGCTCCACAAACGGCAGACTGGCACCCTTCAGTCCTCGTTTCACGCGCATCGGCGTTTCGTGAAAAACCACAAACAGGGGAAGCGTCTGCTCGGCTCCTTCGCTCAGCACATGCTGGTGGCGCGGTGGCAAAATCCACTCATATTCGCGATTCAGCCAAACCTGCGTTTGTCTCCAGCGGCCCAGCAAATCTGAGAAATCTTCTTCCGGGCGATGAATGAACACGAAAATCTCGACGCCCGTCTTGATCTTCCATTCGGGGTCGCACATCAGCATTCCGATTTCGCAGGGCAGGCGCACCGCCTCACCGGGATTGACCTGAATGCGCTCGGCCACCGCTGTCGCCGCACTCCGAATCCGCACGATCGGCAATGGAACCGAGATCACGCTTTCAAACGGACGCCGCATACTCGGAATCATTTCGAGATAGGGACGAAACTGCTTGAGCAGAGCGATCGCGCCTTGCGGTTCGCTGTATTCGGCCAGCAGTTCTTCATAGATAAACGGCTGAATCGACATGATTTTAATGGGTGAATTTCAATCGTTTTAACAAAAACTTCAGATGGAAATATCTCTAATTGTAACTTCCGACTTCAACTGTTGCTAATCGTAACAAAGCGAGCTAGCCCAGAAAGCTAACTCGCTTGGATGGCGGCCTTGACGGTCTACTGAATGGCATCCATGACGGAGAACATCGGCAGATACATCGCGACGAGAATCGACCCGACCATGCCGCCCAGAACAACGATCATGATCGGCTCCATGATGCTGGTGAGCGCCTTCACCGCCTGCTCCACTTCGTCCTCGTAGAAGTCTGCGACTTTCATCAGCATCGTGTCGATTTCTCCAGTTTCTTCCCCAATGCTGATCATCTGAATCGCCATGATCGGAAACACCTGCTCTTTTTGCAGGGCAATGCTGATCATGCCTCCGGTTTGCACTTCGCGGCGGGCTTCATCGATCGCATTGGCAATCACCTGATTTCCCGATGTGTCGCGGACAATTTCCAAGGCGGTCAAGATGGGAACGCCCGATCGCGACAGCGACCCGAAGGTGCGGCAGAAGCGAGCCGTTGCGGTTTTTGGATGAGATCGCCAAACAGCGGCATTTTCAGGAAGAAGCGATCCATCGTTTCGCGGCCTGCTCGCGTTTGTAATACTGCCGATAGGCAAACACCAAAACGACAATCAGCAAAATCACGCCGCCCACATACATCGGCGTCCGCAAAATTTCGCTGATCGTCATCATCAGTTGCGTAAACGCAGGCAGTTCAGCGTCAAGCTGCTCAAAAATATCGGCAAAGGTCGGCAGCAAAAATACGGTCATGCCGACAAACACCGTCACGGCAATGACGCCCACCGCGATCGGATAGGCCATTGCCGATTTGATTTGGTTCTGCAAGCGGGCGATATCTTCCAGCAGCGTAGACAGACGATTCATCACCTCGTCCAGCACCCCGCCGACCTCGCCCGCTTCGACCATTGCGGTATAGAGGTTGTCGAAGCAGGAGGGATGTTTCCGCATCGCGTCGGATAGGTTTGTGCCCTGCTGCACATCTGAGCTAATTTCTTGCAGCGCTTTTTTTAACTTCGGGTTGGGGCACTGATCCGACAAAACGCCTAAGCCGCGCACCATCGCGACACCCGCATTGATCAGCACGGCGAACTGACGGGAGAAGACGGCTTTATCTTTGACCGTGACGCTGGCAAATGAGCTTTGCAGATCCTTCAGGTCAATCTTGCTGAGGTTGTCGATCAGGCCGCGATCTTCGGTGAGTTCTTGTACAAACAAGCCGCGTTCGCGCAGCATCGTCCGCGCTTCGGCAGGACTGTTGGCAGTGACTTTTTGCCTTTTGGGGTTGCCTTTCGCATCCCTGGCGCGGACAGCATAGGTCGTCATGGCGAGTACCCAAATAAAAGAAAATCAGTTGTTTTGAGCCTCTGCTGGTTGGGGGGCGATCGAACAGAGGCGAGTTGACTCAAATCTTAGCGAGCGGCGGCTGCACCCGGACGGCGATCGTTCATCACAGGTGCCCCACCGATCAAGCGCTGCAATTCGTCGGGGCGTGAGGTTTTTGCCATTGCCGCTTCAAACGAAATTGCGCCCGCCTTGTAGAGATCAGCCATCACCTTCTCAAGCGTCACCATCCCCAGTTTACCGCCCGTTTGAATGGCCGAATAAATCTGCGAGGTTTTGCCTTCGCGAATCAGGTTGGCGATCGCAGGCGTGACAATCATGATTTCTTGCGCCATCGTCCGCCCAAATTCATTGGGCTTCGGATTCTTCTTGGGAACCAAGGTCTGACTGAAAACGGCAACCAGCGAGTTGGATAGCTGGACGCGCACCTGCTGCTGACGTTCAGCCGGGAACACGTCGATCATCCGGTCAACCGTTTGCGCGGCAGAACTGGTGTGCAGCGTTGCGAAAACCAAGTGTCCGGTTTCTGCGGCAGAAATTGCGAGCGAAATCGTTTCCAAGTCGCGCATTTCCCCAACCAGAATGATGTCCGGGTCTTCCCGCAAAGCAGCGCGGAGGGCGTTGGCAAAGCTCTTGGTGTCTTCGCCCAGTTGCCGCTGGTGAATCAAGCTTTTAACGGGTTCGTAGACGAATTCGATCGGATCTTCGATCGTCAAAATATGCTCGGCTCTGGTGCGGTTGATCAAGTCGATCATGGCGGCCAGCGTCGTCGTCTTACCCGATCCGGTCGGTCCCGTCACGAGAATCAAGCCTCTGGGCTTCTCGGACATTTCGCGGACGACATCCGGCAGACCCAGCTTATCAAAATTGGGAATTTTGGAACTGAGTGCCCGCAGACAGGCGGCGTAGGTTCCCCGGTCTTTGTAGACGTTGACGCGAAAGCGAGCCAGCCCTTTGACGCCATAGGAGCAGTCTAATTCCCAGTTTTGCTCTAGATTTTTGCGCTGCGTGTTGTTGAGCATACTGAAGATCAAGCGCTGGCACTGCTCAGACGTGAGCGGCTCATCACCGATCGGCGTCAAATGCCCGCTGAGGCGAAAATACGGCGGCAGTCCGGCTGACAGGTGCAGGTCAGAGCCGCCCATTTCGATCAGTTGCTCCATCAAGTCTTCGATCATCATTTCCATGTCGTCTTCTCCTGGGGATTCGATCGCGGCAAGGTCAAAAAATGGCTGATCGCAAGGTTGCCCGTTTTGCGGACGCTTGCGATCGTTTACTTGCAAATTAATTGATCACAAATTAATCGTGGAAGCGTGAAGTCATGCAGTAGGGACAATCGAGCCATTCTTGCTGAAGTTCAGCGTTGCAGGTGCGGCACGAGAGCGAACTTTTGCGCTTGGCTTTGAGTTCCGCTTCGAGTCCCGTATCTGTGAACGTCACCCGCTCGACTTCTTCCAGCGTGGTTGAACCTTCGCGCACCAAGTTCAAGCTGTAGGCTAACAGCGTGACCATGCCTTCTTCGACGGCGACTTCTTTGATCCGCTCGGTCGGTGCGCCCTCAGTAATCAGCGCTTGCAGCGGCTCGGTAATTCGCATCACCTCATACACACCGCAGCGTCCCTTATAGCCGATGCCGCCACAGGCGGGGCAAAGCTCGTTCGTTTCTTTCGCCGCCTGCGTTTCCTCGATCGTCAGTGAGTTGGCGCGGTAGAAAGTAATATCCGCTTCGCCCGAAGCCGTCAGACCAAAGCGAGCCAGTTCTTCGGGCGTGGGAATGTAGGGGATGCGGCAGGTGGTGCAGACGCGGCGCATCAAGCGCTGTGCTAGCACGCCAATTAGCGAACTCGACACCATGAACGGCTCAATGCCCATTTCGTCCAGACGAGCGATCGCGCTGGCGGCGTCATTGGTGTGCAGCGTGGTTAGAACCAAGTGTCCGGTCAAGGCGGCTTCGATCGCGGTTTTGGCCGTTTCCTTGTCTCGCGTTTCACCCACCAGAATCACGTCCGGGTCTTGCCGGAGGAATGCCCGCAGAATCAACGCAAAATCCATGCCTTTTTCGCGAATCACCTGCACCTGAGTCAGGCCGGGAAGCGAATATTCGATCGGGTCTTCTGCCGTGCTGATGTTCAAGCCCGGATCGTTACGTTCGGCCAAGGCGGAATATAGCGTAGTCGTTTTACCGGAACCCGTTGGCCCCGTCACCAGAATCAGGCCAAACGGACGCGCCACCATGTCTTGCACGACTTGCAGCGTTTCGGGAGTGGTGATCAGCTTATCCAGTCCAAGCTGTGTGGCAGAGTTGTCCAGAATCCGCAGCACAACTTTTTCGCCGTAGCGACTGGGGAGAGTGCTGACGCGGAAGTCCACCTTGCGACTGTTAAAGATGCGGCGAATCCGGCCATCTTGCGGCATCCGGCGCTCGGCAATGTCAAGATTGGCGATCACCTTGAAGCGAGCCGTGACAGCGGGCGTGATTTTTTTGGGGAGATCGAACGCTTCGCGCAGCACTCCGTCCTTGCGGAAGCGAATCCGCAAATGTTCTTCTTGCGGCTCAACGTGAATATCCGAAATGCCTTCTTGCAGCGCTTTCACCATCACCTTGTTCACCAGCGCGATAATCGGCGCGGCTTCGGCATCTTCCAGGGCGGTGTCAAGATTGGCCTCTAGATCCTCGGCGTCTTCGGCCAGTTCTAGATAGCCCAAGCCTTCGAGATCGCTGCGGACATCCACCTTGGCCTGAAAATCAAGCTGCTTTTGACGTTCAACCTGCTCGTCGAGATATTTTGAGATCAGTTGCTGATAGTCTTCGGACGTGATCACCATCCGCTGAAGCGTCAGCCCTTGAGGACGCAAAATCCGATTCAGATCGTCTTGGGCGGCGAGATCGTCCGGGTCAACCATTGCGATCAGGACGGAAGGCGGCTCTTCGCTGCGCGACAGCGGCACTAGACGATAGCGACGACAGAGATCGACGGGGATCAGCGTGTCGATCAGTTGGCTAACCTGGCTGGCCGAGATTTGGCTAATTTCCGGGTCGAGCGATTCCACCCCGTAGAGAATCTTTAGCTCGAATAGCTGCTGTTTTTTGTACTGCCGGAGCAGATCGGGCGGCAGAGCTTGCCCGGTGATCAGTTCAAGAATTTCGGTGAGGGGCTTACCGGATTTACGGCTATCGACCAGCGCTTGCTGCATTTGCTCGTTGTTGACATATCCCGACTGCACCAGCTTGTTGCTGAACGGAGAAAAGTTGTGCTGAACGATTAATGCGCGTCTTTGTGAATTAGCCATAGCGGGATGCAGGGATTGTCCTTTTGTCGTGGATGGAGTCGATCGCTGTTTGAGGTCAGCCGTTACCCAAATGAAATCAATTGCTAGAGTTAACCGCTAGAAAAGGGCGATCGCCCTCTACCAGCTTGGCTTAGCGCCACTTTATAATTTCCCTAATGGAAGCTGAAAATTGCACGTCAAGGAAACGGTACGGCTAAATCACCATCCATCATTGGAAGCTTTGGTGGGAATGAATGCATTGTTGTCGAGGTTGTGTCGAGGAAGATTGTGACAATCGCGCCTGTCGCAGCCTAAACTCAAATCGAGACTAAGCCACCTTTACAGATGATATCCTCTCGATCGCAATCGCATCGCCTGTAAAAGTACTTTAAGCGATCGAATTTTGCTCAAAGCCAGTCTGAAACTGGGCTTTCAGTAGCAAATAGTACAAAATTTCCTCAAACCCATCTTGACCCTAACTTGTCCAAGCGGGATGCGCCATCAGCGCGGCGATCGTGCGGAGCCGCGAAGCGATTCGA
>JAAUTJ010000314.1 GCA_012031475.1 Leptolyngbyaceae cyanobacterium SM1_3_5
CGTTCGCAAGCTGCCCAGAAGCACCTTTTTGGAACGTAATCGCACTGATGCCCAAATCGGCACTATCAAAGACAAACTGGTCTTCCGCGATCGAAAAATCCGCCACGTTATCCGCTGCACCCAGCACGTTAATTCCCGAAGGCGTCGCGGCAGGCGTCCCATTCGCAAACGGATTGCCCTCATAGACAAATCGATCGCGGCCAGCCCCTCCGGTCAGCACATCGACACCATCGCCACCAACGAGGCGATCGTTGCCGCCGTTTCCGGCCAGCCCGTCGGCTCCCGCCAGTCCGGTCAGCGTATCGTTGCCATCCCCGCCCGTCAGCGTATCGTTGCCCGCCGTGCCAACCGGACTGACGCTGTTTGGCAAAGCGGCACTGTTTGCACCCACTAGCACAAAATCATCTGCGTCAAAATTGGCAAGATTCGCCAGTCCGGTCGCGCCCGACTGATTCCGCAGATTCGCCAAAACGCTGATGTCGCCACCGTTTGCCAAATCTGTCGAATACACCAGCCGCGTAATTCCGAGCGTGGCGTTGAAGTAGGCAAAGATGCCCGCGCCCGTCGTGATGTTTTCGTTTGAGGCGATCGCTGCCGCCGCCGCCGCCGCATTGGGCAAGCTGTTCGTCAGGACGAGGACATTGCCATCCGTCAGCGTGGCCGCCGCGCCCTTTTGGAAATTCTTGAGGCTGATGTTGAAATCTTGCGCGTCAAACACAAACTGGTCTTCACCGATCGAAAAATCGGTGATTTCATCCGCCGCGCCCAGCACGTTAATTCCAGTTGCACCGCCTCGTGTCGTGATGCCGTTCGCAAACGGATCGCCACTGTAGAGGAATCGATCGCGACCTGCGCCGCCCGTCAAGTTGTCAACGCCCGCTCCGCCGACGATCGTATCGCCCCCGTTGCCGCCGTTGATTGTGTCTGCACCGATGCCGCCATCGATCGTATCGTTGCCGCCATCACCGCTGAGCGCATCATCGCCCAAGCCGCCATCCAGGAAATCGCGACCGTTGCCGCCATTGATCCGGTCATTGCCCAGACCGCCAAACAGAAAGTCCTTTCCGGCATCTCCGTTCAGGCGATCGTCGCCGTCCTTGCCCAGCACCACATCGTCTCCGCGTCCCGCATCGACTCGGTTGCGGCGATCGTTGCCGCTGATCACTTCGGCCTTGGTCGTGCCGCGAAATCGACGGCTATTGCGGACAGCAACTCGCGTCAAGTCCGCATCTTCCAGCAGACTCAGCAGCGAGTCCAATCCTTTGAGTGACACATTTGAAAATTCAGTCATGACAAACTCCTTGTCAATAAGTGAGGCGCTCAGTAAGTGAGGCGCAGTGCGGGAGTCAGTCAAACATTGAGCAGTCCAAAAATCTTGAGCAGCAGGCCGCCAGCAGTAGAGGCTCGGTTCACCCAACTCAATCAGTGAACCCGACGAAAGCATCAATCATTGAAAAAATTTCATCTTCTGCTGCCCGATCGAGAGCGATCGCCAGCCCGATTGCAATTGACTGAAATGACCCGCACTGCACGAGCGCTTGTGCAATGCTTTATCTACACCCCAGAAGCTGCCTGATTGCACCTGCATTCTGCCACAGGTACGGCATTTCTTCGATTCCCTCATACCAACATAAAGAAGCGATCGCGTTTCGCCAACCCCAATAACCCAGAACTATTTTTTGATGCTGTCGCAATTTATACTTGTAATTTTCCAGGGAGCAATCGAACTGCTGGAAATCTGATTCGTTCTCGAAAAACCCGCGATCGAAATCGCTAATTTTCAGGCGAAACTCAGTACAAGGTACACCCAATGAAAGTGCTTTTTCGTACATTTTGGTAAAAATTCGTAAATTGGAACTCCAAAGAGGAACGAATTCCAATTAGAAAAAAGTGGTGACATCTCAAAACTTAGTGCTACACTATCGGGTGCCTGGAGCAATCCAGCATCTACCAGCATTTAGTTAGAACCGCTGCTCAAAATCTAGTTCCAATTAATTGGTCTAGACCGCGACAGCCAACCGAAGCAAAGGCGACAATCTGCCCCGTTTTCGTCTGCTTGAACCCCAACTGCTTAGACCCAGGACATTGACTGCTAGGCAAGTTAAACGCTGACCGCGATCGATTTACAGCCCGTCCCCCTGCGTCAAAGCAGCTTCAACGGCATTGCCCGCTCATTCTGCCTGAATTCAAATTGTCTGTATCCATTTGGTGCAGTCAAAAATTGCGCCATCTTGCTTTTGCGCCATTTTGTTTTCGTCCCTATGAATTCCTATTTGAAAATTGGCGATCGCCTGCTCGATGGCGATCGAATTATCGCAGCCCTCGTTCAATATGAACTGCTTGAACCCTTGGTCGGCCAAATACTGGTTGATGACGCGATCGCGGAAGTTCCCCTCTCGCAGCAAGAAGTGTTTGAAACCCTGATTGGATCGACCGAACTGCCGATGCCCGAAGACTTCGATCGATTTTTGCTTCAGTGGTGCGAACTCAAAAACGTCACGTCCACCTATCTCACCAACGTCATGATTCGACAAATGCGAATCGAAAAATTCAAGCAAATTCGGTTTGCCCCCAAAGTCGAATCTGCCTTTTTACAAAACAAATCTAGCTTCGATCAAGTCGAATTTTCCCTGCTGCAAACCAGCGATTTCCTACTAGCTCAAGAGCTACATCTTCAGCTTCGCGACGACGATATGGACTTCGCTTTCCTCGCCCAGCAGTACGCGATCGACAGCAACAGCGGCAAAATTGGCCCCGTCTCGCTCTCCACGCTGCCCGAACCGATCGCCAACCAGCTTCGCGCCCAATCGATCGGTCAGGTGGGCGAACCGATTGCGATCGACGACATCTACTGGATCGTCCGGCTCGACAGCCGCACCGAAGCCAGCCTCACCGATCGCACCCGCGCCAGCCTGATCGACCAGATGTATAGCCAGTGGCTCCAGTCCCAAGTCAAAGCCTTGCTCAACACGCCCGACGCGATCGCCTATGGAGTGCCGGAGGAAGCCCCCCGCATGACTTCAGTTGACCTCACCATTCAAACCCACCTGCCCCAGTTTTTTGCCACCGCCCCGTTCAACCAGCTTTCCGACAAACAGCAACAGCGCCTCAGCGAGAAGCTGCAACTCTGCACCTTCCGGTTTGGACAGGTGATCTACGCGCCCGGAGAACTGCCGATCGCCGTTCACCTCATCCTGCAAGGCCGCGTCCGCATTCTTGCCACCACGCCCGACCAGCCCACGATCGCGATCGCAGGCCAAGGGACGCTGATCGGCTGGGATAGCCTGCTGCGGCGCGTTCCCAGCGGCACGATTCGCGCTGCTGCCTCGCCCGATGTCGAAGAAGTCCGAACGATCGCGCTGCCTGCTGACGAATTTGAAGCGATCGCCCTCGATTTGCTCCCCCACTTCGCCCAGCCCAGTCTGCTAGAGCAGTTCGACACGCTTTCGGGCTTCCTGGCAAAAATGCCGACGCGCTTTTCTGACCCGCAGCTTAAAGAGATCGTCGATCGCCTCGATCGCAACCAAACGGCGATTATTCAAAACTGGCATTCTACTCAGGGCGACTTCCACCTCAACGGATACGGCACGATTAGCGAAAATCGCACCTGGCTCTACAGCGGCGGCGCACCGCTCGACCTGCCGATCGGCACTGCGATCGCTGCCGCTGACCAAATTTCCCCGGTGCGATCGTCTCCGTTTCCGGTGCGGCTGTTGGGGATCGATCGTGCCTTTCTTGCTGCGATTCTTCAGGGGACTATGCCGCCTGATCTGCCGCCCCGGAAAGACGCGAGATCTCGCGTCTCTACACCTCCCGCCGATCCGCGATCCCCCGCCGACGACGCAATCCCCCGTACAGACGCGAGATCTCGCGTCTCTGCCCGATGCCCCGCCATCCACTGGCAAACCCTACCCGATCCGCAAATCTCCGACCGCCAACCCGATCGAAGATCTGGTCGCCTGCTTCAGCATGGTCTGCGATCGCTTGCAGGTTCCCTACCGTCCCGACTCGCTGCGCCGCTGGCTCACCGAGCGATTTGGCAGTGCCGACTCCATCCAAACGCTGGACGATTTTGACCCGTATGATTTGGGGGTGCGGATCGGGCAGGCGATCGGCCTGGAAGCGGACATGGTGCGGTTTACGCCATCCCCCGGTGGACTCGATCGACTGGAAACCCCTGCCCTGATTTGCTACCGCGATGTGTTCGTTGTCCTGCACGAAGCCAGTCGATCGACCGTGACGATCGGATCGCCTCGTACCGGACTGCTCCGGCTTTCCCCCAAAGACTTCGCCGCTCGGCTTGCCCCGGTTCCGATGGTGGCCTGCCGATTTGTCGAGCGATCGTCCTGTCCCGGCAGGCACAAACGCCGATCGATCGATTTGGCTTCAAGTGGTTCATTCCCGCGCTTGCCAAACATCGCGGCGTTTTGGTGCAAGTCCTGATCGCCTCAATGTTTTGTGCAGCTTTTGGGCTTAGCCAATCCGCTCCTCGTCCAGCAGGTGATCGACAACGTGATCGTCAGTGCGAATCTGGATGCGATGACCACGTTTGGCATTTTGATGATCCTGTTTGCCTCCCTCGAAGGCATTTTGACGATCGTGCGGATGTATCTGTTTGCCAGCACCACGCACCGCGTCGATCTGCTGCTGGGCGGCGAAATCATTCGGCATCTGCTCCGATTGCCGCTCACCTTTTTCGAGAAGCGCCCGGTCGGAGAACTCGCCGCCCGCTTGTCCGAACTGGAAAACATCCGCCAGTTTCTCACCGGAACCTCGCTCACCGTTGTCCTGGACGTGATTTTCTCCGTCCTTTACATCGGCGTCATGTTCCTCTACAGCGTCCGCCTGACGATCTGCGTTCTGCTCACCGTCCCCGTTGTGATCGCCTCAACCCTGCTCGTCGCCGCCATCCAGCAAAAGCTGATTCGCGCCAAAGCCGATCGCAACTCAAAAGTCCAGTCCTACCTGATCGAAATTTTGGGCGGCATCTTCACCGTCAAAGCCCAGCACATGGAATCGCTCGTGGAAACGACCTGGCGCGATCGCTACGTCCGCTACCTCAGCACCGGATTCACAACGGCTACGGTCAGTACGCTCTTCTCCTCGTTCAGCCAGTTCCTCAGTACGGTCAGCAATCTGATTGTCCTTTGGGTCGGCGCGGGTGCAGTTTTGCAGGGCGAACTCACCCTGGCGGCCTGATCGCCTTTCGCATCCTCAACGGCTACGTCACCAGTCCGCTCCTGCGACTGGCCGGACTGTGGCAGCGCGTCCAGGAAACGTCACTCTCGATCGAACTGCTGGCCGACATCATGAACACCCCCGCCGAAGCCCTCCCCGAAGCCGACGTTCACCTGCCGCTGCCCCCGCTGCAAGGCGATGTCCAATATCACGGCGTCAACTTTGGCTTCAAACCCGGACAGCAGCAGCTTCAAAACGTAGACTTGGACATTGCCGCCGGATCGTTTGTGGCGATCGTCGGCCAGAGCGGTTCCGGCAAAAGTACCCTGCTCAAACTGCTGCCCCGCCTCTATGTCCCCCAGTCCGGCACAATTACGATCGACGGCTACGACGTCAACAAAGTCAACCTCGACTCCCTCCGCTCTCAGGTGGGAATCGTGCCGCAAGATGCCGTCCTCTTTGAAGGCACGATTCGCGACAACATTGCCCTCTTCCAAGACCTGCCCGACGAAGCCGTGATCGCCGCCGCCGAAGTTGCCGAAGCCCACAGCTTCATCATGCAATTGCCCGAAGGCTACAGCACCCAGGTCGGTGAACGCGGCGCATCCCTTTCCGGCGGTCAGCGCCAGCGGATCGCGATCGCCCGCGTCATCGCCCGCAACCCCCGCCTGTTGATTTTCGACGAAGCCACATCCGCCCTCGACTACGAAACCGAACGCCACGTCTGCGACAACCTAATCCAGCGCCTGAACGATCGCACCTGCTTCTTCATCACCCACCGCCTCAGTTCCGTCACCCGCGCCGATCGCATCCTCTACATGGAATCCGGCATCTTGGCCGAACAGGGAACCCACGACGAACTGATGGCGCGTCGCCAGCGCTACTACTGCCTGTATGCTCAGCAATCCCGCGTGTAAGGGGTGTCGGGTGTCGGGGATCAGGTGTCGGCCAAACAG
>JAAUTJ010000315.1 GCA_012031475.1 Leptolyngbyaceae cyanobacterium SM1_3_5
CGAAGCCGGAGTTGATGGCATTCCTAAGCCCTCTAAGCGCAAGAGCGGAACAACAAAAACCCAAAACCGAATCATCGGACAACCACCCTGGACGTCCCATCAACCCGATCCCCGCTCGGGCCAACGAATCGGAGAAGTTACGACAACAGTTATTGGCATCCCAGAATAGTTAATCGCCATGAACTTGGAACTGTTCTCCCTTGAGATGCTGCTGAACTGGCTGCATCAGTTTGGCTACGGGGTTATATTTGGGGGGATTTTACTGGAGAACGCCGGGCTGCCGGTGCCGGGCGAGACGATGACGCTCATGGGTGGTTTTTTGGCTGGAACCGGGGAGTTGCGGTTTCAATGGGTGTTGCTGGTGGCGATCGCCATTTTGGGCTGGGGCTTTTGTCCGCGCTCGATCGTTGGGCAAGCTGGGCATTCTCGCTTGGCTTCAGTCGGCTGTGCTGATGCTGCCCTGGCTGCTATTTTTCAGCTTATTTGCAGCCGGAATCTACCTCAACTTGGCGGGTGCGCTGCTGCTGATTGTGGTTTCGGCGGGCTGCTACATTTTGCTGGGTCGGCAGTTGCGAACTGCGGCTCAAGATCCCGCTTTGGCCGAAAAATTCGCGGCGATCGCGGCGCAAAAAGTCCTCCTGTTGAGCCATCTGCCGCTGAATCGCCTGCGGAAGCGGGCAAGACAATAGACGCGCCCGAAGGCAACACCGCGATCGCCACTTCCACGCCTGACGCGATTCCGGCTGAAGATTTGCAGGCGATGCGCTCCATTTTCGGAGTCGATACTTTCTTTAGTACCGAGTCGATTCCCTATGGAAACGGCTTGATTTTTAAGGGCAATTTGCGCGGCGACGCGACGATCGTGCGCGATCGACTGGCGGCAAAATTTGGAAGCGAGTTTGGGCGATCGCTACCGCCTCTTTCTCGTACAAGACCCGACCGAAAAGCGTCCCGTCGTGATTGTGCTGCCGAGCATTGACGATCCGCAGCCAACCTCGATCGCCCAGTGGGTTTTGGCGGCAGTTTTGGCAATTACCACGATCGTCACCTGTCTGGAAACGGCAGGATTATTGCAAGGATTTGACTTGTTCAGCAGTCCGTCGCGCTGGCGGGAAACAACTTCGATCGCGTTAGGAATCTTAATCATCCTCGCGACACATGAAAGCGCCCATCGCATTTTGGCACACCGCCATCAGGTACGCCTCAGTCCGCCGTTTTTGATTCCCACCTGGCAAATTGGCTCTTTTGGGGCGATTACGCGGATTCAGTCTTGGCTCAAAGATCGATCGGTTTTGTTTGATATTGCGTTTGCGGGACCTGCGGCCAGCGGAATCGTTTCAGTCGTTATGCTGCTGTGGGGTTTATTATTATCTCATCAGGGAAGTCTCTTTCAACTGCGAGCCGAATATTTCCAAGGATCGATTCTCGTGGCGGCATTAGCTCGGATTATTCTGGGCGATCAGCTTCAGCAGCCGCTCGTGGGAGTTCATCCGCTGGTGATGGTGGGCTGGCTGGGACTCGTCGTTTCAGCAATCAACTTATTGCCTGCGGGACAGTTGGACGGAGGACGCATCGTTCAGGCCATCTATGGCCGCAATGTCGCAAGAGTCACGACGATCGCCACTCTGATTATTTTGGGGCTGGCCGCACTCGCGAATCCGCTTGCGATCTATTGGGCGATCGTCATTTTGTTTTTACAGCGTGACTTGGAGCGTCCCGCGCTCAATGAACTGACTGAGCCGGACGACACGCGGGCAGCACTGGCGCTATTAGCTTTGTTTCTAATGGCCGCAACGCTGCTTCCTTTGACTCCAAGTTTGGCTGGTCGCCTAGGAATTGGAGGATAAACATGACGGCGCTTCCCCCCGTCTCACTTGTTTTAGACATCAGTGCGCTATCTGCCGCCTCCGCTCGTGAGTGGCTGGAGTTTTCGCGGGTTGGCACGAGCCATGTGCCGCAGGTCGTGTATGAAGAAATGAATTTTCTGTTCGATCGATCGCCCGACCCCGACCTCGAACGAGTCGCCCGCGCCTTCAAGCGGTTTTACGCGAATAGCGGCTGGCAGATCACTGACGAAACCGGACATCATCCCGCCCTGAAAGTCGCCAGCGGTCAGGCGATGACCAAGCGCGGACGAGTCTCGCTGGCCGTTGCCCGCTGTGCCTACGGACTGGCACAAAATCATGCGAACAATCTCGTCGTGCTGGTCAGTTCCGATCGCGCTCTGCTCCAGCGGCTCTACGATATTCAACTGCCCAACCTGTGCGGCATCACGGGAGCCGCTCTGCTGCAATGGTGTCGCAGCGGTCAACGTCCGATCGCCGTCAGCCAGAAGCTTCAGCAGATGCGATCGACCGCTCAAGCCGCAGCGCCAGCCGTCAAGCGCAGTGCGATCGGCGGCAAAGCAACCGCCATCCAGACAAGAACCGCGATTCAGCAAACCACCAAAGGGCAAGCCACCAAAGGCCAAGCCGCTAAAGGCCAAACCGCTAAAGGCCAGCCGACGAAAATTCAGCCGTCCGCACCGACGCTGAGCAAGCGATCGATTCCGCTCTGGTGGGCAGTGGCGATCGCCGGAATTGCCTCGCTGATTCTCTGGGCGATGTTGGCGCGACCCAACAACCAGCCCGCAGGCCAGCAGTCGGGTCGTCAGTCTTCGATCGCTGCTATTCGCCCGTAATCGACAGGTTCTCGATCCAGACGCGAGGGCAAACGCCGGAAGGCGTCAGTTCTGCTTCGGGTTCCACGTAGACGATCGACTGGAGCAAATCGCGAATGTCTCCGGCGATCGTGGCCGAGTCAATACTCACCTTTTCGCCGTTGTTGATGAGCCAGCCGTCGAACGGCAGGGAAAACGAGCCTTGCAGCGCGTTCACTCCGGCGTGAAGGGCAGAGAGATCGTCAATCAGAATCACGTTTTCAGCAGAATTGAGGCTGAAGGTTCGATCGGCTTCCACTTCGCTGAAGACGTGATAAAAATGCGGGGCTGACCGAGACTTTTGCGCCGATGCTGGCGTGTCCGGTCGGCTGGGCGTTGAGCCGTTTGGCCGTGCCTGCGCTGTGCAGAAATCCGGCGAGTTTGCCTTGACGAATTAGATCGACACGGCGCGTCGGTGTGCCTTCGCCATCGAAGCGGACTTCGGCAACGTTGGCTTCGTGCATGGCGTCGTCGGCCAGCGAAAGCAGCGGCGAGCCGATCGACTCCCCGATCGAATCTGGGGTTGAAAGGCTCTGCTTGTCCAAAATGCTTTGCGCGTTGAACAAATTTGAGAACGCACCCAGCAGGCTCAAAAATGCTTCTGCCGAAAAGACGACCAGATATTTGCCCGACTTGATTTTCTGATAGTTCAAGTGGCTGATCGTTTTTTCAGCGGCTTCTTGGACGCAGCCGTTCAGGTCGATGCGATCGAGACTGCGATCGATCCGAAACGCTCCGGCACTGCGCGGCTTCTTGCCTTCCTGCTCGGTTTTGCTGTAGAGATACAGCGAGGTATAGGCGCGGCCATCCGTGCGTTTTGCGCCCTGACTGTTGACGTAGAACTGATCGATGCTGCGCTGTGACAGTCCGTTGTAGGGAACGCCGACGATCGCCTCGTGTGAATCGAGCAGTTCGCGTTCGGCTCCGGCTAAGGTTTGAATCAGCTTGTCAACGGGGGCAAGCGGATCGCGATCGGGGTGGCGGGCATCCGCGATCGGAGCAGTGGCTTCCGGGCTGAAGTCGGGGACGTTTTCGGTTGCGCCGAAGTAGCTGGCTTCCAGGGCGGTTTTGAGGGCGAGTTCGATGCCTTTGGGATCAACGTCCGTTGTCGAAGTCACGCCCAAGGTGTTGTTCTCATTCCAGACACGAACGATGACGCTGGCGCGGTTGGAAGCTTTTACCTGCTTCGGGTCGCCCGTATCGACTTGGACGCTGGTTTCGTCAACGGTCGATCCGTAGATGTCGTATTTGGTGATGCCAAGCTGACGCGCGATCGACTCGGCAGAGTTGGAAATTTCAGCAACGCTAGTCATAATTTTTCGATTGTCGTCTCTTTCAATAATGAAGCTTTCTGAATTTTCCGGTGAAATTGCGCTGGCGTGGAAGGGGGCGATCGGTCAGAATGCTTTGGAAGGCAGAGGGCAGAGGGTGAGGAGTTAGGGTGAGGAGTTAGGGTTTATGCCTCCTGCCTTCTAGCAATCCAGCGAAACCAGTGACCGAGATCACTGGATGGCGATCGCAATACCAGTAAAGTATCTACACCACAAGAGCGATTGTTAGTAATTTTTTGGCTGAATCGCGCTAGGATTGAAAGTATAAGCAGCAATAATCTAATTGATAACTTTTGTTAGGTTTTGCTGTTGTGCCCCGCATTCGTTCGGGTGCTTGTCGTTTATCCCCCTTTTATATGGAACCTGGTAGTAGCAGAGCCGCTCACTCATCGCAATCGAGCCGTCTAACTGTTTCAACTGTGATTGGTACGCTCATTGCGCTGCTCACGCTAACGCTTCCACTCTTTGCCACCACTTATTTTCCCTCAGTTTCCAGCCTGCCCGCTTCAGTTGGACAGGCCAGCAAATAATTTTTTGATTTGGTGCAGGTGAATTCTGACGCTGAATTTTCCTGACCCGAACCGGATTCGCATAAAATGCATTGCAGCAGGTGAATCGATCGCAACGTGCGTAACGCTGCTGAGTTGATTTAGCTGCTGTTCTGTTTGGCTATTCTTTCTCTGGAGAGACGCTTGTGGATTTATCGCGCATTCCCGCCCAACCGAAACCCGGACTAATCAACGTTTTGATCGAAATCCCGGCAGGCAGCAAAAACAAATACGAGTTTGACAAAGATTTGCAGGCGATGGCGCTCGATCGCGTCTTGTCTTCCTCGGTGCAATATCCCTACGATTACGGCTTTGTGCCTAACACCTTGGCCGACGATGGCGACCCGCTGGACGGCATCGTAATCATGGATCAGCCAACCTTTCCCGGCTGCATCATTGCCGCCCGCCCGATCGGAATGCTGGAGATGATTGACGGCGGCGATCGCGACGAAAAAATCTTGTGCGTCCCCGACAAAGATCCGCGCTTTGCTCACGTCACTTCGCTGCAAAACATCGCTCCGCATCGACTCGACGAGATTGCCGAATTCTTCCGAAGCTACAAAAATCTGGAGAAGAAAGTCACCGAAATTCTCGGCTGGAAAGATGTCGATCACGTCATGCCGCTCGTGGAAGCCTGCATTCGCGCAGGTCAACCTGGACGCGACAGCCTTGCCGTTTAGACAGCCTTGCCGTTTAGTTTGATCGGGGGTTGGAATTGATTTTCTAACCCCCGATGTCGATCGTTCCCGAAAGTGTTCAGTATGAACGTATAAAGAAACCATGCAGGCCGCCCAGGTTCGATCGACACTCGATCGCGGACACTCTCAAGGGAGTTGATTTTGCTCGACGAGTGTGGCGATCGCCTGTACCATTTTGAGTAAAAGCTGGCTGTTGCTGATCTCTATCGATACAATGATTGCTAGACCAAAGGTTGATCCAGTGTGCGATGTCAAGCTTTGACGCCTCAATTTACTCCACTGATGATTCGCGACGGGCTAACAGCGTGAGTCAACCTGCCTTGCGGTTAGCGCCTGTCGCGACTGCCCCGCCTGAATTTGCCGTTCGCTTTTGGGGTGTGCGTGGCAGCGTTCCCTCGGCCAGCCAAGCAACCATGCGCTATGGCGGCAACACGGCCTGCGTCGAACTGTGCGTTGGTGGCAAGCGCCTAATTTTTGATGCGGGAACAGGCTTGCGTGTCCTGGGTGAGCATCTCGTGCAAGAGCAACAGCCGATCGAAGCCTACTTGTTCTTTACACACACGCACTGGGATCGGATTCAAGGTTTTCCGTTTTTTGTTCCGGCTTTTATTGAGGGCAACTGCTTCCACATCTACGGTGCAGCCTCGCTCAACAACGCTTCGATCAAGCAGCGGCTTTATGAGCAAATGCTGAGGCCAAATTTTCCCGTGCCGCTTCAGGCCATGCGATCGAATCTCAAGTTTCACGACATCGCACCGGGCAGCGCGATTGCGATCGACGATATTGCGATCGAAACTGTGTTGCTCAATCGCCACAGCCGCGCCTTGGGCTATCGCATCACCTGGAATCACTGCA
>JAAUTJ010000316.1 GCA_012031475.1 Leptolyngbyaceae cyanobacterium SM1_3_5
CGAAGCATTCGGCAATGATGAATTACGCTGATAGACAATGATCTTTAGCCGAATGCTTCGCCCTCACGGTGTGATCGGCCATCCGATCGCCCACTCGCTTTCGCCCGTCCTGCACAACGCCGCGATCGCGCATCTAGCTCACAGAACCATTCGATCGCGCCGAGTTTCCTCACCGACTAGCCAGACGCGATCGCTGAATTGAATTGCCGCTGTCAGCAGGTCTTGAAATCGAGAATTTGGACATTAGCGCACTACGAAATCGCGGGAAGTAATGAATCTTTGAGGCAGGTTGCGTAAGGTCGCCAGCGTGACAAAATTCGTTCTGGCTCCCACGCCATCTGCATCAATTTGAATCCGCGTACTGGCTCCTACCTGGCTGAGGCGGACGAACTGCTGTAGCCGACTGAAATCACTTGCTCCCGCCACCTGAAAAGCAGACTGGCTAAAGATTTGCCGCAAATCAATCAGGTCTTGTCTGACCCTGAAGCCGACGATCGCATCGTTGCCGTCGCTCACGCGCTCATAGACGAACATATCGCGACCTGTCCCACCATCGAGCAGATCGGCTCCCGCCCCGCCAATTAGGACATCATTGCCAGCGTCGCCGTTGAGCGTATCGTTGCCTCGATCGCCAATAATCTGGTCGTCGCTCTGCCTGCCAATGAGTCGATCGCCGCTTGCCGATCCAAACAGTCGGTCTTTGCGCGGTGTGCCTTGCAACACGCGATTACGACGGGTCGATCGCAACACAACGCCGCGATTGACTCGAAAGTTAATCGGCGGTAGGGCAGTGCCGAGGACTCCATCAGTCGGGGTCGGAGTCGGAGTTGGGAAAACCGTCGTATTGATTAAAACGGTTGCAGAACCGCCGCTATTTGCCGTTGCAATATCCAGCTTGCCGTCGCCATTCAGGTCAGCGACTGCCACTGCACCCGGCGATCGCTCAAATGGAAAAGTAATTTGAGGCAAAAAACCACCGCTGCCATTGTTGAGCAGCACGGATACCGAGGCATCGCTGAAGCTGGTTGCACTCGTGCCGAAGTTTGCTGCTGTAATGTCAGGTCTGCTATCCCCGTTGAAGTCACCCACTGCGATCGAGAAAGGACTTCCGCTAACCGCAAAAATGCTTTGAGGTAGAAAACCACCACTGCCATTGTTAAGCAGCACGGAGTTAAGCAGCACGGATACCGAACCGTTGACGCTCTCGCTTCCCACAGCCAAGTCAAGTCTACCGTCACTGTTAAAGTCGCTCACCGCGATCGAGAAGGGCGACAGCCCAGTTGCAAAAACACTCTGAGGTAGAAAGCCGCCGCTGCCGTTGTTGAGCAGGACAGAGACCGAGGCATCGCCATTATTCGCGACAGCCAGGTCGAGTCTACCGTCTGCATTAAAGTCGCCCACTTTGACATCTTCAGGATCATCTCCCACTGCAAAAGGAGTTTGAGAAAGAAAACTGCCGCTGCCGTTGTTGAGCAGCACGAGTACCGATCGAGTGTCATTACCACCTGAGGCAACCAGATCCGGTCTACCATCTCCGTTGAAGTCGCCCGCAGCAAGCGTGAAAGGACTCAGTCCAGCCGCAAGAGTCGATCGAGTCGAAAAGGTGAGCGTCGTCATCGAGATCACTCCTAATCAAGAGGTTTAATAGATTGAATCTTGAGATTGAATCTTGAGATTGAATCTTGAGATTGAATCTTGAGATTGAATCTTGAGATTGAATCTTGAGATTGAATCTTGAGATTGAATCGTGAGGGTGCAGCTAGTTCCTAGACTCACTCGATATCACAAGCGATCGCTTTTGTCGGTCGCCCAGCCAACATGAGTGAATGGCGATCGCACTGTGATTTGCTGCGACTGTGACCTGCTGCGACTGTGACCTGCCGCGATCGACCATATCTTGCGAACGCTGCGGCATTTCGATCCACTTTTTCGATCCACTTTTCAACGCTCATGCCCTTTGAACTGCGCCATACTGTTTGACGATTTGCCACTTGCCACTCATGATTACCGGAACGACCAAACTTCTCGGCGTGATCGGCCATCCGATCGCCCATTCGCTTTCGCCCGTCCTGCACAACGCCGCGATCGCGCATCTCGGCTTGGATTACGTTTATCTGCCGCTGCCCGTGTCGCCCGATCAATTGCAGCAGGCAATCGCGGGGTTTGAAGCGATCGATCTGCAAGGCTTCAGCGTCACGATTCCGCACAAGCAGGCGATTGTGCCGCTGTTGCAGGAAATTTCCCCAGCGGCAAAGGCGATCGGCGCGGTCAATACGGTGGCTCGAACGGATTCCGGCTGGTTTGGTACGAATACGGATGCGATCGGATTTTTGGCTCCACTGCGGGAACTGGATCGATCGAAGCAACGCGCCGTAATTCTCGGTAATGGCGGCGCAGCGCGGGCAGTCGTGGCCGGATGTCAAGAGTTAGGCTGCACAGAAATTCAGGTCGTGGGGCGCGATCGCGCCAAGCTCGAAGCCTTTCGCACCAGTTGGCCGAACGATCTGCCGCTGACGGTTCACACATGGTCGGATCTGCCGACGCTGCTTCCCTCAGCCGATTTGCTGGTGAACACAACCCCGATCGGAATGCACCCAGACATTGATCGATCGCCGCTGGAAGCACTCGATCGATTATCGGCAACTGCGATCGTCTATGACTTGATCTACACGCCGCGCCCGACGAAACTGTTGCAGCAGGCGCAGGCGCGAGGACTGGAGGCAATCGACGGACTGGAAATGCTCGTGCAGCAGGGAGCCGCTGCGCTGGAACTCTGGCTGAAGCAGCCTGTTCCGGTTGCGGTGATGCGACAGGCTTTGGAAGCAGCTTTGGCGAAGCACTAATCGGCTTGAGGGGCGATCGATCTGACTCGAAGGCTTTTCCATCCCCTAACTCTTCTGCCTAAAGAGAAGGAGTTTGGCAAGGGAAAAAGCGATCGATCTCTCTCACATAATCAATTCTTGGCATCGATTAACACAGGGCATCGTTACTTTTTTTGAACGATTTGTCGCTCTTCATCAGTTTTTCAGATTTGTTTCCTACTCTCGCAATAGAACCTCCTAGCCCCATCACTAGTGGGTTTCGCTGCTAATTTCTTTTAGCCTTTTCTCAACATCGAATTGATGTTGAGCTTCCTCTTTCAGCGATCGCCTCCTCTGCTTTTGTCTCTGCATCAAAAGGGATTCGATCGCTCGGTTCGCTCACGATTCATTTACCTTCTGTCAAAGCTGCTATTCCGTTGCGCCGATCGATCTTCGATCGCCCCATTTTCTGCTGTAAGGAGAACCTTAACCAATGACTACTCAGTTCGATCGAGCGATCGTTCTAGGCGATCGAACCGATCCTTTCTCTACTTCTTATAGCTATCCTCGCGATCGCGAACCGATTTCGTGGGAGCGATTTTGCCGCTGGATCACCAGCACCAATAACCGGATATATATCGGCTGGTTTGGGGTGATTATGATCCCCACAATGGCAACTGCAACAATTACGTTTTTGCTGGCGATTATTGCCGCACCTCCGGTTGACTTAAACGGCACAGGCGAAATGATTTCCGGCTCATTATTGGACGGAAACAACCTGATGACGGCGGCAGTTGTGCCCACTTCAGCGGCGATCGGACTGCATTTCTATCCAATTTGGGAAGCGGCTTCGCTGAAAGAATGGCTCAGCAATGGTGGCCCCTATCAGATGATTATTTTGCATTTCCTGATCGGGATTATTTGCTATCAAGACCGCGAATGGGAACTGAGCTATCGGCTGGGAATGCGCCCCTGGATTTCGCTGGCGTTCACGGCTCCGGTTGCTGCCACTGCCTCTGTTTTGCTGATCTATCCGATCGGTCAGGGCAGCTTCTCGTCAGGAATGCCGCTGGGCATTTCCGGCACGTTTCACTTCATGTTCACCTTCCAAGCTGACCACAACATTCTCATGAGTCCGTTTCACATGATGGGCGTCATTGGTGTGTTGGGCGGCGCATTTTTGGCCGCAACACACGGATCGCTCGTCACCTCGACGCTGTTTAGAAAAACGGACGAAAATCAATCGATTAATAAGGGCTATGTGTTCGGTCAGAAAGAGACGACCTACAGCTTTCGATCGAGCCAAAAGTTTCAGCAAAAATTGCTGTGGCGAGGTGCAAGTTTCCCCACTTCCCGCAGCGTTCATTATTTCCTGGCGGCGCTGCCTGTGGCAGGCATTTGGTCGGCGGCGATGGGCGTTGATATTGCGGCATTTAACTTCAATGCCGCGACGTTTCCCAATCGATCGACCCTCGTTAGCCAGGAACAAATCATTCCAACTTGGGCGGATGCGATCGACTCGTTCAATTTCGCAATCAAAGCGACTTCGGAGCGATCGATTTCCACTTTTCCGCTCAGTTTGGATGTCGAGTAGATCTGGGTTTTACCCCTCATTTCATACAACAACAGGAGCGTTTTCATGACAATTACGCCTCCGGAGCAGCGGCGACCTGTCAGAGTCGTGGTTGAGAAAGATCCGGTTCCCACTTCTTTCGAGAAATGGGCACAGCCCGGACATTTCGATCGCACTCTGACAAGAGGGCCAAAAACCACCGCTTGGATTTGGAACCTCCATGCCGATGCTCATGATTTTGACAGTCATACGAGCGATCTAGAAGATATTTCTCAAAAAATCTTCGCGGCTCACTTTGGGCATTTGGCGATTATTTTTATCTGGCTCAGCGGCATGTTTTTTCATGGCGCTCGCTTCTCAAACTTCTCCGCTTGGATGGCCGATCCCACTAGAGTAAAGCCCAGCGCTCAAGTCGTTTGGGATGTGTTTGGGCAGGATATTTTGAATGCGGATGTCGGCGGCGGCTTTCGCGGCATTCAAATCACGTCCGGCCTGTTTCAGTGGTGGCGATCGGCTGGCATCACCAACGAATTTCAGCTTTACTGCACGGCGATCGGCGCTTTGGTGATGGCCGCGCTGATGCTGTTCGCCGGATGGTTCCACTATCACAAACGCGCCCCGAAGCTGGAATGGTTCCAAAACGTCGAGTCGATGCTGAATCACCACTTGGCGGGCTTGCTGGGATTGGGCAGCTTGGGCTGGGCAGGCCATCAGATCCACGTCGCCCTGCCGATTAACAAGTTGCTGGATGCGGGCGTTCCGACCAGCGACATTCCCCTGCCGCACGAGTTCATCTTGAATTCCGGCTTGATGTCCGAAGTGTTTCCCAGCTTCGCGCAAGGCTTAAAGCCGTTCTACACCTTGAACTGGGGCGAATATGCCGATTTTCTCACCTTCAAAGGCGGACTCAATCCGGTCACGGGCGGGCTGTGGCTGACGGATACGGCGCATCATCATTGGCGATCGCCGTCTTGTTCATCATCGCCGGACATATGTATCGCACCAACTGGGGCATCGGGCACAGCATCAAAAAGATGCTCGAAGCGCACAAGGGGCCGTTCACTGGAGAAGGTCACAAAGGGCTGTATGAAGTCCTGACGACTTCCTGGCACGCGCAACTGGCGATCAACCTGGCAATGCTCGGATCGCTGAGCATCATCGTCGCCCATCACATGTACGCGATGCCGCCCTATCCCTATCTGGCGACCGACTACGCAACGGCACTGTCGCTGTTCACGCATCACGTTTGGATCGGCGGCTTCCTGATCGTTGGTGCGGCGGCGCATGGCGCGATCTTCATGGTGCGCGACTATGACCCGGAAGTGAATAACAACAACCTGCTCGATCGCGTCGTCCGCCACCGCGATGCGATCATCTCGCACTTGGTTTGGGTCTGTCAGTTCTTGGGCTTCCACAGCTTCGCCATGTACTGCCACAACGACACCATGCGAGCCTTTGGCCGACCGCAAGATATGTTCTCGGACACGGGAATTCAGCTTCAGCCCGTCTTTGCCCAATGGATTCAGCACATCCACACGGCAGCGATCGGCAATCCGGTCATGCAGGCGGCAAGGCCAATGGGCGATGTGTTCGGCGGTCTGCGCGACATTGCGATCGGCGGCATCGGAGCCACCGCACCCGGACTGACGCAGCCCGTCAGCCATGCGTTTGGCGGCGGCGTGGTCGTGGTGGGCAGCAAGATCGCGATGATGCCGATTCAGTTGGCACGGCGGACTTTTTGATCC
>JAAUTJ010000317.1 GCA_012031475.1 Leptolyngbyaceae cyanobacterium SM1_3_5
GTGTTGGGTGTTGGGTGTCGGGTGTCGGCCAGAGGGGATTGGGAGGGAGCGATCGATCGAAAAGGAATTTTAGTGAAGCAAGTCACACCAAAGTCGCGATCGGATTGGATGCGAAGCGCAACATTGACCTTGCAGATATGACCTTTTGGAGTTGCCCGGTGGAACCCTTTGGTCGGGATTAGAGGTGTGGAGGAGAGGTAAAACCCCTAGCCTCCACAGGTTCGGATTAACCAATCAAGCAACAGGCGAGTAATCCTTTTTAGCCAAAGATTTCAGCCAAAGATTTCAGCCAAAGAAATGATTACTCGTGAGCATCATCCTTCGACACAGCCTGACTTTCCACCTGCCGCACATACGGCCACTTCCAATTCAAAACTCCCGGCGCATCAACGCCATACTCATACGCATACTGACGACACTCAATCTGCTGATTGCGGAATTTTTCCTTTGCATGAGCGCCAATCCTCTGAAGCCAAGGAACTCGATCGATCACATCCATCGCCAGCGAAAATCGATCGATTTGATTGCTAATCGCCAACTCCAACGGCGTGTTAATGTTTCCCTTTTCCTTGTAGCCGCGCACATGCATATTTTCATGATTGTGCCGACGATAAGCCAATCGATGAATCAGCCAGGGATAGCCGTGAAAATTAAAAATCACAGGCTTATCCACCGTGAACAAACTGTCAAAATCGCGATCGGACAAACCATGCGGATGTTCAGTATCCGGCTGAAGCTTAAACAGATCCACCACATTAATAAAGCGAATCTTGATATCTTCAAACTCCTCCCGCAGCAGAACCGTTGCCGCCAACGCTTCCAACGTGGGAATATCCCCCGCACAAGCCATCACCACATCCGGTTCGCTGCCTTGATCCGTGCTGGCCCAATCCCAAATTCCCAAGCCTTTCGTGCAGTGAAGTACCGCCTCATCCATATCCATGTACTGCAAATGCAGCTGCTTATCCGAGACGATCACATTCACATAGTTTGTGCTGCGTAAACAGTGATCCGCGACAGACAGCAGCGTATTCACATCTGGCGGCAAATAAATTCGCGTCACTTCGGGACTTTTGTTCACAACAACATCCAAAAATCCCGGATCTTGATGCGTGAAACCGTTGTGATCCTGTCGCCAAACCGTAGAAGTAATCAGCAGATTCAAAGACGAAATATCCTCGCGCCAAGAGATATTGTTGCAAATTGACAGCCATTTGCAGTGCTGATTCACCATTGAATCGATGACGTGAACAAACGATTCATAAGTGGAGAAAAAGCCGTGCCGTCCCGTCAGAATATATCCCTCAAACCAGCCTTCCAAAGTATGTTCGCTGAGCATTTCCAGGACGCGACCATCAGTGGCAAGTTCGCCACCATCGTCATCTTCTGGAAAATATTCTGCGATCCAAAACTTCTTGCTTTCCTCATAGATGGGTGACAGTTTATTTGAGGAGTTTTCATCGGGACTAAAGACGCGGAAGTTGTTCGGATTATTCTTCATCACGTCGCGCAAAAAACACGCCGAGCGGACGAGTATTTTCCACTTCAATCTGTCCGGGTTCCGGCACATCCGCCTTGTAGTCGCGAAAGTCAGGAAGACGCAAATCTTTTCGCAATTCGCCACCGTTGGCGATCGGATTTGCGCTCATCCGGCGATCGCCCACTGGGGCAAGCTCCCGCAGTTCCGCAATCAGTTTGCCACTTTCATCAAACAACGCCTCCGGCTGATAGCTCCGCATCCACTGCTCCAGCAGACGAAAATGCGCTTCATTTTTCAACACATCCGCCATCGGCACCTGATGCGCCCGCCACGAGCCTTCGATCTTGCGCCCGTCAATTTCAGCAGGAGCCGTCCAGCCCTTCGGAGTGCGAAGCACAATCATCGGCCAGCGGGGACGAAAAGCCCGACCCGTCGATCGCGCCTCGTGCTGAGCCTGCTTGATCTGGTCGATGCAGCGATCGATCGTTGCGGCCATCGCCTGATGCATCGATTCAGGGTCAGACCCTTCCACAAAATACGGCGTATAGCCATACCCAACGAACAAGCATTCCAGTTCTTCGTGCGAAATGCGAGCGGGGATCGTCGGATTGTTGATTTTGTAGCCGTTCAAATGCAGAATCGGCAAAACCGCGCCATCACGAATCGGATTGATGAACTTATTCGAGTGCCACGAAGTCGCCAACGGTCCCGTTTCCGACTCGCCATCTCCGACCACAGCGGCCACGATTAGATCGGGATTGTCATAAGCCGCGCCATAAGCGTGAGACAAACAGTAGCCCAGTTCGCCGCCTTCATGAATCGATCCGGGCATTTCCGGCGTACAGTGGCTACCAATGCCGCCAGGGAAGGAAAAGTCCTTGAAAAACTTCTGCATTCCCTCAAGGTCTTCGCTCTTGTCTGGATAGAACTCTGAGTAGGTTCCTTCCAGATAGGAGGGGCCAAGAACGCCCGGTGCGCCATGTCCGGGACCTGCCAGATAAATCATGTCCAGGTCGCGCTGCTTGATGGCACGGTTCAGGTGCGTCCAGATGAAACTCAAGCCCGGACTTGATCCCCAGTGACCGAGCAGCCGCCGCTTGATTTGTTCCGGCTTCAGCGGTTCGCGCAGCAAAGGATTGTCACGCAGATAGATCATGCCAACGGCGAGATAGTTGCAGGCGTCCCAAAAGCGCTGAATCTTGTCAACCTCTTCGGCACTGAGCGGCGTTCCTGTTACGGTCGATCGCGCTTTACCAAATGCACTAATTGAAGCGGAATCTTGTAGAGCGGGCTTCTCAGGAGTGGCTACCATCTGTCTTCTCCAGGACTATCTTCTCTAAATTGGGCGGCAAGCGATCGCCCCTTTCACAAGCGATCGCAACTGAAAATTTCGCTTTTTCAAATTGCTGACCATTCTAGTCAACCCCTGAATAATCCACCGTCTCGCAGACCACACTCGCTGAGGATTATGCCTTTTGATAGAGCATCTTTGGGTGAGAATTCTTTGGGTGAGAATTCTTTGGGGGAGAATTCTATGGAATCCCTTGAGATTTGTGTATCGGTCGATCCTTGGTCAAATCCCTTCGGATTCCCGCTGCCAATTTGGTCTAAATACCGTCAGCAGGCGATCGCAGCGGGATATTACAGCGATCGTGTTTCACGTCCCGCCCCGATATCCTCCTGCCTTGCTTGCGGTTACGAACTAGCTCCTTTGCCGTATGACTATTTTGCCGTATGACTATGAGGCACTTGCGCCCTATGTCACGGTAGACACGCTCAAGCTTCACCACGACAAGCACCACGCACCTACGTCAGCAACTACAACAAGATGGTGGAAGGCACGGAATATATGGAGATGGTTTGAATCACAAACGATCGATTTGTAATCTCCTGCGCGATCGCTTCGGGAGATTTTTTTGATTTCAAAATTCTGATTTCAAACTGGCTTTAACCAGAGTAATTTAATTGATCAAACAGTTGCTTCACCTTGGTTAAATCCTTATTGCCGGGAGCAATTTCAACGCCGCTGGATAAATCAATGCCGTTGGGTTTCAGTATTAACGCCGCCAAAACATTGTCAGGCGTAATTCCTCCCGCCAGAAACCAGGGTCGATCGAACCCGACATTTTGTAGAATTTTCCAATCGATCGTGTGCCCCGTTCCGCCTAGTGCATGGGGTGAGTAAGCATCCAGTAAAAACGTATCCACGCAATCTTGATAGAGCAGAACTTCTGCAAGTTGGTCAGCAGAGCGAATCCGAAATGCTTTGATTAATTCAATTTTGGCGAGATGCGATCGCAGCTTTTCGCAAAATTCCGGTGTTTCATTGCCGTGAAGCTGAACCACATTGAGATCGGTTTTTTCAACGATTGAAACAATCGAATCGATCGACTCATTGGCAAACACACCAACGCGATCGATCGGCGTTTCTAGCTGCTCGATGATCGATCGAATTTGAGCAGGCGAAACATAGCGGGGCGAGTCAGGAACGCAGATGAAACCGATCGCAGTTGCGCCCATCTGGGCGATCGCTTCAGCCTGATCGAGGCGAGTCACACCGCAGATTTTAATGCGTAGATTTGTTGCGATTTGGTCAAGCACTGTTAACTCTTCAAAACAAAACGCAAAACTAACCAGCTTGCTCCTTATAATCCGGATGGTTTTCACACCAGACATCTATCGAACGGAGCTTACTGCTTTGACACACTTTACTTTACTTCTGGCCGTTCCACCCGTTGGCGAGTGGTCACCCAACGTTGCCGTCGTAATGATTCTCTGCAATCTGCTGGCGATCGCGATCGGACGCTATGCCATTCAAAAGCGCGGCGTCGGCCCCGGACTGCCCGTTGAGCTTCCGGCAGTGTTCACCGGATTTGGCCTGCCGGAACTGCTCGCCACCACGAGCTTCGGCCACATCCTCGGCGCAGGCACAATTTTGGGAATGCGAAGCGCTGGACTGCTTTAACAGTAAGGGCACAGCCTTTTGGCGATCGCTCCGAGGAAATTTTTCTGGCGATCGCAAATGCTGTGCCCTAATTTTGAATGGTTTCACCAACAGAAATTAATCTGCCGATCGCGCCACAATTCCCATTTGCAGATCAACAGGCGTCGCAGATTCATCATCAGAAATTAGCGCGTTTGCATCGTTGCTTTCTCCTTGACTGATTCGATCGACATTGGACAAATCTGCTTCGGGCTGATCAGCATAGCGATCGTGAAGAACTTCGCGAGTTTCTTCAGACTGAAGCTCATCAGGATTCGGCGTATTGAAAGCGGGGCGATCGGGAGTGGGCGAATTGGAAGTCATGATGTGAATTGAAGTTGCGAAACAGCTTATCTTTAGTTTCAAAAATTTTTGCCAAATCTTCGCGACTCTCTAGACAGAAATTTAATATTTTGCACTTCATTCGATCGTTAGAGCGATATGAAAGCTGATTTGTAAAGAAAGTCCGGCTCTCCTGAGTTTAAGAAGTCGTTTTCCCTAATCCTCAACCCCTAAAATAGGAAGTGTCTTCTCGCTCCGCTCTCCTGTGCCTCGCAAATCCGCCATTCAGCAGCGTACCCTCGAAATTTTAGTGCGCCTCAAACGCCTCTACCCGGAAGCACCCTGCACACTGAACTACGAAACGCCCGTTCAGCTTTTGGTTGCCACCATTCTCTCGGCTCAGTGTACCGATGAGCGGGTGAACAAAGTCACGCCTGCCTTGTTCGATCGATTCTCCGATGCGCCTGCTCTGGCCGCAGCGGAACTGGAGGAGTTGGAAAGCTTGATTCGATCGACAGGCTTCTACCGCAACAAAGCCAAAAACATTCAGGCGGCTTGTTCGCGCATTGTCACCGAGTTTGGCGGCGAAGTTCCGAAGCGGATGGAAGAGTTGCTGACGCTTCCCCGGTGTGGCTCGCAAAACGGCCAATGTTGTGCTGGCTCACGCTTTCGATATTCACGCAGGCGTCACGGTCGATACGCATGTCAAACGGCTGAGCAATCGCTTGGGCATGACGAAACATGCTGATCCGGTGCGGATTGAACGCGATTTGATGAAGCTCATCCCGCAGCCGGACTGGGAAAACTGGTCAATTCGGATTATCTATCACGGTCGTGCGGTTTGCATGGCGCGAAATCCGGCTTGCGATCGCTGCGCCCTAGCCGACTTGTGCCCCTCAGTCGATCTCACCAAAGTCACACCGCCGATCGTGCCTGTGCGAATGGATGAAATTGCCACGACTGCACTGGTTGAACTGAGCGATCGAACCTGAAACGCGATCGGCATTTGTGCGGCGCAATTTGCATAGCGCAATTTGTGCAGCGCTGTAGTACATTAGACTTCTTTGCGCCGCCTCCGAATGCCTCCCTCTTCTCCGCCGACCGACATCTCGATCGAAGTTCCTACCCTGCGACCCTATCAGCAGCAGATCATCAAAGATTTATACGTCAAGCTCGGACAGGGCTATTCGGCGCGTTGCGATTATTGCCGGAACCGGAGCGGGCAAAACGGTGATCGGCGGCAAAATCTGCGCGGACACGGCGGCACGGGGCTTGCGGCTGATGTTTTTGGTGCATCTGGACGTTTTGGTCGGACAGACGCATCAAAATGAAGCGGATTGGCCTTGGCCGTC
>JAAUTJ010000318.1 GCA_012031475.1 Leptolyngbyaceae cyanobacterium SM1_3_5
GGTAAACTTCACCTGCGGCATTGCGAATCGGAAAAGCGCGATCGCGAATCCAGCGAATTTCACCATCGGGGCGAATAATCCGGTATTGCTCGTCATAGCCTTTGGCTTGCTGGCGATGGGCGATTTCGATGGCGGGGCGATCGTCTGGATGAAATGGCGGTGTACCAAAGAGTGGGAAATTCGTGCAGCGCAGCACAAGAACAGCCCCAAATTTGTTCAAACATTGAACTGACATAAAGGACTTGATCGCCGCTCGGACTGCTGAGCCAAAATACATCCTGGATGGTTTCGGCAAGCTGGCGGAAGCGTTCTTCGCTTTGTTGCAGCGCCAGTTCAGTCAGTTGGCGATCGGTAATGTCGATCGAATTGCCAATCACGCCTTGCACTCGTCCTTGTGGATCAACAAACGGCTTTAGCGTCACTTGATACCAGCGGTCTTGCCCTTGCGCGGTCGGGATGCGGTCTTGTTTGACTAAAGGCTGTCCGGTCTGGATCACCTGCCAATCTTCGGCCTCAAATTGTTGGCGCTGAGCAGGACTTAGATGCGACGTGAACTCGGTGATGCATTTGCCTAAAAGATCTTCGATCTTCGTGCCATACAGTTCCGCTGTTGCCAAATTTGCAACCTGCAAAACGCCCTGCCTGTCTTTCACAAAGACGCAGCCCGGAACAAAATCAATCACTCGCTGAAGAAAATCTTTCTGCGCTTGCAGGTCAAGCTGTGCCCGCTGGCGATCGACTTCGAGCCGTTTGCGATCGGTAATGTCGGTGCTGACCCCCACCACTCGCCAGCAGTCGGCAGCTTCATCGCGACGAGACGTGTAGACGACTTCAATCCAGCGGATCGAATCATTCAGGTGATGAAAGCGATATTCGATCGTGACCGTTTCTTCAGCGAGCAGTCGGTCGATCGCAGGCAGAATGATGGCTTCCATGTCTTCGGAAACAACTCGCGCCGACCACAAAGTCGGATCAGCAACAACTGCGGCGGCACTGTAGCCAAACACCCCCTCGCACCCAACCGAAATCGTGTCGTATTTCCAGGTGCGATCGGCAAACAAGAAGCAGCTAAAGATCGACGTGGTGATCGCGCCATTGAGGAGATGTTGCAGTCTCGCTTCGCTCTGCTGAAGCTGTCGAGTGCGATCGACCACGTTGGCTTCAAGTTCGCTGTTGAGCCGTTCCAGCGCTGCCATTGCCAGTTGATAGCGTTCTCGTTCGGCGGCTAGCTGTGCTTCAAGCTGGACGATCGCATCAGTCCTGATGCTGTTCAGCCTGTTGCAGTCGGTGATTTCAACTGCGATTCCGGTTGCAATCCAGCCTTCGACAGCACTGCGGCGAAAGGTGAGGCTTTCCCGCAGCCAGCGCAGGCTGCCGTTCGGATGATGTACCCGATAGTCGCACGTGACGGGCAGACCGTCGGCTTGCAGCGATCGATCGATCGCAGTTTGATTGGCCTGCCGATCTGCCGGATGCAGCCGCGATCGCCACAGCGCTTGATCGGCAATCAGTTCATCTGCACTATGTCCATAAACGGCTGCACAGGCGGGCGAAAGAGCGCTGACTTGCCAGCACTCATCACCGCAGCTTGTCGATCGCTCAGGGTTGATTTGATAGGTGGCGATGATGGCGATCGACTGGTCGAAAAGCTCGTTCAGTATTGCTTTGCAGTCGGCAGGGGCAGAAAGCTTCATGAACAATGCTCAAATTATTCAGCGAGGTTGATCCGAATTATCCAACGCTATCTTATTTTCAGGCTTAGTAAATTTAGCGGGGTGATATGTAGTATCTAGTACATTTAACGAGTTGCTGCAACGGCGATTCGATCGATCGAGCCATTCCAGCAGTACGTTTCAGCTTTCCACTCCTGAGCGCGATCGATCGTTTGCCTCATAAGTTGCTCAATTAAAACCAGGTAGATCGATCGCACTGGCTCAAGAAAATGTTTGAAAAGGTGAGCGGTGCCAGATTTTATGCCAAGCGCCATAGCCTGATGCGAATCGACGGATACGTTTCGCCCTGAAAAATATAGCTCGATCGCTGGCTGCAACCCAAAAAGCTGTGATACACTGTGTTGTGGCGCAACGGGATGTAGCGCAGCTTGGTAGCGCACTTCGTTCGGGACGAAGGGGTCGTAGGTTCAAATCCTATCATCCCGATTTATAGGCAAACCCGTCTTTCGAGGCGGGTTTTGTCGTTTCAATGCTGCTAAAACCGCTTAAGCCATTAATTTGTGAGTGCCCTATCTGTACGCACAGGGCATGTTAGCCTAGCTCGCGGTTACATCGAAGTTTCTCAGGCTGATGTGGATACGGCTGGGGAACTGCTGTAGAGATCGTTAGACAAGGGTTAAAGGCTTCACAAAAATTTCAAAAACTATCTGTAGTAAACCGTTGGACGAGTCTACTAGAGTTTGAAGAATACGATGCTGTAGGTAGCGTAGTAACCAAAACACAATATGCTAGTGCTAGTTTCCCAAGCTTCTTCAAGTTGCTTAACAAACAGAGGAATAGTACAATAAGAATGTATGTACTACTCTGAATTGTCGCTTTGGAGTGGAGTAATGCTTAATTGTTTCGATGTAGCAAACTATTTTATCTGGTTAGCCAATTCAACAGGCTCGTTTGTTAGCAACCTCAAGTTGCAGAAGCTTGTCTATTACGCTCAAGCTTGGCACTTAGCTTTGTATGGCGAGCCGCTGTTTCAAGAAGATTTTGAGGCTTGGGTTCATGGGCCTGTAATTCCTAATCTCTATCACGAGTACAAAGGTTTTGGCTGGAAACCAATACAAAAGGATGTTGAAAAAAAGTATATCAAAGATACTTTTGATGAGTCTACTTTGGCGTTTTTGGAAGAGGTTGCAGAGGCATATTTTTCTTATGATGCTTATGCATTAGAGCGAATGACTCATGTTGAATCTCCTTGGATTTCTGCGAGGAATGGTGTTTCGATAGATACCTTATCTTGTGAAGTAATTTCCAAAGAATCAATGAAGGAGTACTATAGCTCTCGTGCCGAAGAAGATTAAGAAAGCCAGCATTCCTCAAAATCCAATATCTAAAATTAACCCAACAAAGCTTAGTTCACCTCAAGGACTAAGCTTTTCATATAAGTACTTTCAGCCAGATCATAGTGAGTTTACTGTACTCGATCGCGATGCTTCATACTTAGTTGTTTTACTGAGTCGGCTGAGAGATTTATCAAGCTGGTCTGCATCAGAAATGATGAATAACCGTAGTTCAAGCCTTCGTTGCCATTCGATTGAGTGGGCAGAAACAAGTCAAAGCTGTTTTGGCATTCCCGGTGAGGAGCAGCTTGTAGAGAAGCCCTACCAATTTTCTCTGTCCTCAAATGAACATGGCCGAGTACATGGTTTTTTATTGGAGAAGTTTTTTATATCGTATGGCTAGATCCTAAGCACAAGCTTTACCCATCGCGGGGATGAGAGGAACCTACTTCAGAAAAATAGTGAGTTTGTCGTGTTTGCGCTGAACTAGTGTCTTTTCGTCAATCGACGTTAAACCGTAGAACCCCAGTTCGTATAACCCAAATGGTAAAAGTCCCAGAGGCACTGCTAGCGTGCTGGACTGACCTACTGCGCTTCATTAGCTGGTCTAAGCTTTTTTGCCTCACTTCATATTTCCCAATATCCACTTAGCAAGCTTGAGCGATCGCCGTTCAAAACAAGGACTTAGCAAAAGTTGACTCCTTGTTCTAGCCTGTTTGGATTGCTAGCAGGGAAACTCCTTATTGGCCTGTGTAGTCTTAGTGACTAAATCGACTTGCTAGTTCTGAACTGTCATGAAGAAGTTTTATGTTTCAGTTTTGATGGTTGCAGCTTGTTCAATCGTCAGCCTTGCCTGTGTGCGATCGCAACAGTCGCCCCAACAGTCGCCCCAACAGTCGCCCCTTGTTGAACCCTTGCTGCCAATCAGTTCTCCGCCCGCTAATCAGTTTCCGCGTCAGCCGTTGGAATTGCCGGATGTTGAAGCAGGAAGTGAATTCGATCGATTTCGATCGCGCTTGCGGCAGGCAGTTCGCGCTCGCGATGTAGAATTTGTGAAAGCATTAATTCCAGATGAAGGCGTGGCTTTAGGCTTTGGAGCGCCAGTTTCAAGAGAAGTATTGGACGATATTAATTCGGGCACGGGAAAAACCGTTTGGCGGCTCTTGGAACACGCGATCGCCATAAGCTGCGGCGCTTCCGACTCGTCAACCTATCTTAAAGTTGATGCGAATGCCGCTGTGTATGAATGTCCAAATGTTGCCACAGAATTTCTACGTCGCTATCCCGCACCGCCTGATTCGGAAGGCGTTTCATATGAAATTAGCCGTGTGATTGTGGTGGGCGAAAATATCAGCGTCCACGCGCAAGCCGATCGCAACAGCGAGCCGATCGCCACGCTTTCCAATGAAGTCGTGGAGTTCGATCGCGCTGCCTGGGAACGCATTCCCGAAGCTGAACGAATTGCTTCGAGCGAATCGCGAGACGGCTGGACACCGATTCTTTTGCCAAACGGAAAATCCGGCTATGTGTCGAATCGCAACGCTTATTTTCCGCTGGGTAATCGGGCAATTTTTGGCAGGGTGAACGGTCAATGGCAGTTGCTTGATTTGCCCGGAGGCGATTAGGTTAACGCGCCCACTGCTGCAAGATGTACGCATAGAATCGATCGACATCGACGGTATCTAACGCCTGAATTTTGCGTCCGCCCGGAGCAATTTTGGTGCGGCCTTGGCTGCGGCCTTTGGTAATAATTTCGGTTTCCCATTCGCGCAGTTGAAAAAACTCTGGATGTGCGAGATACGAAGTCGCCAGTACGTCCCAAAAGTAATAGTCTTGCGGAATCACGAGCGAGTAGCACTGTCCGGCCAAATCGGAAAGCGGAAAGCGCCTTTGCTTGGCGAGTTTGCGAATAAAAGCGGGCGTGACGGGGACGTTGTTGGTGATGTCTAGCGGGCACATGACGATCGAAATTCCCGTCCGCCAAACCCGATCGATCGCCTCGGCATCCCAGTAGGCGTTCCATTCCGCCGTGCCGTCCTGTCCGGGTTCCAGGTCGATCGCGATGTTGCCCCGCACGTTCAGCGCTCCGCCCATCCAGACGAGTTGCTTGATTTTCGCCTCGATGTCGGGAGCCATGTCCAGCGCCACCGCCAGCGTTGTCAAGGGGCCAACCATCAAGAGCGTGACAGGTTCGATCGCCTCGCGCAACACGCGCACCATCAACTCCTGTCCCGATTCTGCCAGCAGGGGCGTGGTGATTTCGTCCGGCTCATTCAAAATCGGGAAGCAGTCGATCACGAGCGAATCGCGGCGATAAAGCTGCGGAAACGGATTGATGCCGCGCACTCGGCTTTCGGCAAGGGGGATGTGCGTTTGCCCGACCAGATCGAGAATTTTGCGCGTAATGCCGATCGCAGGTTCGATGTAGCAGTCGGCAGGCGTGACCGTAATTCCTAACAAATCCACATGATCCATCGTCGTCAACAGCAGCACGGCGAGATAGTCATCCACCGCCCCATCGTGATCCATCAAAACCGGAATTGCCATTCGATCGCCCTCGTCTGTTTACCCGACACCCGACACCCGACACCCAATCACGGACGGCTAAACGCCTCGCTCGATCGCGCCACGCCCGTCGTCAAACTCACCCAGCCCAAACCGTCTGCTGTGCCAACCCAGACTTTATTTCCGGTATCGGGCGAAATGGCGAGGACGCGATTGGAGGGGAGTCCGGGAATGCTGCGGAGGATCGCGCCGTTGTAGCGGTTGACGACGAATAGGCCGTTCGACGTGCCGACCCAGAGATTGCCGAACTGGTCAAAGCTCACAGCCGTCACATTCCGCCCACGAAATTCCGTGACCGATCGCTGCACCTGTCCCGACAGCGAATCGACCACGAGCAGGCCGCCCGGAGTGCCCACCCCACAAGTCGCCTTCGGGCGATCGCGTCATCGCCTGGATGGTGCTTCCGGGCAGATCTGCGACGCGACGACGAATCAGAGCGCTGGCCGTATCGATTTGCACCAAGCCTTCCAGCGTCCCGACCCAAAGCTGGCCGAAGGCATCCAGTGCCATTGCGTT
>JAAUTJ010000319.1 GCA_012031475.1 Leptolyngbyaceae cyanobacterium SM1_3_5
ATCGGGCTGGCCTTGTTATGTACCTGCGTGTTTACCGCATTCTGGCCGCTGCTGGCGTGGCTGGCGGGCGAGTTGCTGGGCGCACTGGTGCAAGGGGATGTGCCGACTTTGGCAAGGCTCGCAGGAATTACGGCGGCTTGCTTTTGGTGCAAAAGCTGGCGCAGTACGGGCAAGATGCGCTGATGGCGAAGGCGGCGTTGGCGATCGCGCTCAATGTCCGCAAGCGGATTTATCGACATCTGCAAACGCTGGATCTGAGCTATTTTGAGACGGCTCAAACCGGAGACTTGTCGTATCGCCTGACCGAAGATGTCGATCGAATTGGGGAAGTCGTCAACAAAGTCTTTCACGACTTTGTACCCTGCGTGTTGCAACTGATCGTCGTGTTTGGCTACATGGTTTATCTCAACTGGCAGTTGACGCTGGCGAGTTTGATCGCCGCGCCGCTGCTGGGCGTGATTATCGGCTGGTTTGGCGATCGAATGCTGCATTTTTCGCGCCGCAGTCAAAATCTCGTCTCGGATCTGTCTTCCTTGCTGACTGAGGTTTTCAGCGGCATTCGCTTGGTGCGGGCGTTTGCGGCAGAAGACTATGAGGTCGATCGATTTGCTCAAGCGGCAGAGCAAAATCGACAGGCAAAGTATCAAGCCGCTTGGCTTCGAGCCGTGCAGTTTCCGGTCGTCGGCTTTTTATATGCGCTCAGCATTTTGCTGCTGCTGCTGCTGGGTGGCTGGCAAATTTCACAGGGCAATCTGACGGGTAAGGAATTCGGCAGCTATGTCGCCGCTGTGGGTTTGCTGATCGACCCGATCGCCCACCTGACGGACAACTACAACGAATTCAAGCAGGGCGAAGCGTCGAGCGATCGCGTCTTTGAACTGCTGGCCGTTCAGCCCAGCGTGATCGAACGTGCCAATGCCGCACCGCTACCGCCCGTGACGGGAAAAGTCGAATATCGCAACGTTAGCTTTGCCTATCACCGCGATCGCCCAATTTTGCAACAGGTGAATTTGCTGGCGTATCCCGGTGAAGCGATCGCGCTGGTCGGTGCATCCGGGGCAGGAAAAACCACATTCGTAAACCTACTGCCGCGCTTTTACGATCCACAGGCTGGACAAATTCTGATCGATGGCGTGGATGTGCGATCGGTGACTTTGCGGAGTCTGCGCCGCCAGATCGGGATCGTGCCGCAGGAAACCGTGTTGTTTTCCGGGACGATCGCCCAAAATATTGCCTTTGGTCAGGCGCAGTTCAATTTGCTGGAGGTCGAAGAGGCGGCAAAAGTCGCGAACGCGCATCAGTTCATCTCGCAGTTTCCCGACGGCTATCAAACCTGGGTGGGTGAACGCGGCGTGAATCTTTCGGGCGGACAAAGACAGCGAATTGCGATTGCCCGCGCCGTCCTGCTCAATCCGCCGATTTTGATTTTGGATGAAGCCACATCTGCGCTCGATTCTGAATCGGAACTGCTGGTTCAACAAGCGCTAGAACGACTGATGCGCGGTTCCCTGCACGAACCCAAAAGCCGCACCGTGTTCATCATCGCCCATCGCCTCGCCACCGTCCGCCGCGCCGATCGCATCCTGGTGATCGAGCAGGGGCAAATTGTCGAATCGGGGACGCATGAAGCGCTTTTGAGCAAGGGCGATCGATATGCCAGATTTCACGCCCAGCAGTTTTCGTGACGGTAGAGACGCGAGATCTCGCGTCTCTACGGGGGGCGGTGGGTCGGGGGTCTGCCTGCCTCTACTGAGGACGCAGCAGCATCCACTCACTTACGCCTTCTGATTGTGTTGCATCCGGCAGCGTTTGCGGAGTGTCGCCTGCCAATCGATCGATCAGCGAGTCTGGTGTGGCCTGCCGAAATGCACCGCAGTAGTACATATTAATCACTGCCGTATAAGCCCAATCGCTCGGTGAAACGTCGGTGTAGGGGTTGGGCAGCAGTTCTGGGGCGCGTCCGGCTTGGCAGGCTTCGAGGACTTGGCGAGCGGTGGGTGCAGGTTGCAGATCACCTTGCAGATCGCCGGGAGTTTGAGCGCGAGCCGGAAGGATGCTTGCCAGCGCGATCGCCAGCGTGGTGACAGCAATTTGAAATTTCATGAGGAGAAAGCAACAGCGCGACAGCGGGGGTTTGGACTCCATTCTAGACAGGGCGACAGTGGCGATCGTTCCCCATCGGGGTAATTTCGCCCATCAAAAAGCAGGGTGATGAAACCCTGCTTTGAAGCGTCGAGTCAGCTTGTGCCGCTTACTCTTCGTCTTCATCCTCTTCCGGTGTGGGATACACAAAGCTGCTACGTCCTGTTAAAACCGACTTGCCCAACGACAAAGCCTTTTGAGCTTGAACCGCAGCTTTGCGCTTCCAGGTTGCCTTGCGCTTGTCTCGCTTGGACTTTGATGTCTTTTTCTTTGGCTGCGCCATGACCGAGGTGCCGACTCTACAACCTTTCAATCCTAATGTATCTGTGGGAAATTTCGCCAGGGAAACCGGAAAAATTCTACAGATCTTTTTGGCCGACGATCATCTGCAAGATGAAGGGAAAGCCATCTTCCGCGTGATAGCGATCGGCCCAGCCGCGCAGCAGTTCATCCAGTTCGGTAAGGGCTTCGTCAATGCGATCGATCGGAATATCTAATTCTTCCAAAATCCGAACTACGTTGGCCTGACGGTCTGCCCAATCTTTCATCAAGCGAAAATAGCGAGCCGTGTCTTCCACCATGATGTAGGTGCGCTCTTCTTCGTCGCGGGCGAGTAAGACGCTCGCGTCAAGCATAGAACGGCATTCCCCAAGGCGATTCGATTCGCGTTACCGTGCCCGAATAGATCAGGCGGCGGCGGATATGTTCAGCCAGGGCTTCGCTGAGTGGCAGTTGACGATCGATCGGCACATCTTCTTGCGATCGACCATGCAGAAATTCAATAATTTCGATGAATTCAAAAGCGTTGAGTAACTGCGCGTCCGGCAGATTTTCCGGCAGCTTGGCTTCGATTTGCCTGCGTTCTTCAGCCGTAAGATTTGAGCCGGAGATGCGCGATCGACCGGGCTGCCAGGGATATTTCTCGATCCACACATACGGAAGCTGAATTAGATAGCGCGGCTCTTGGGAACCGAGCATCTTCAGCAGCTTGCCCTCAGTTAATGCCTGCCGGACTTCTTCAACAATCACTTTGACGCGCTTCGGCTCAATGTGATGCAGATGCCCGGTCATGCGTAAATTTTGACCTTGCTCAAGATAGGTCATGTAGATTGCACATTTGGCAGCGGTGGCGGCGGCGTCTAAAAAAGCGCCATGCCGATGCCCACCCGTACGCATGGCACTAAAGGCTAGATACAGCATGATCTGATCCATGGCGCTGGGACTGAGACGCTTGATCAGATCGAGGTCATTGGTCATGTTCTACTCAGCAGCGATCGAGTGCACGGAAAACGAAAAACTTAGCGAACTGAATGGAGCATTGCCGCTCAACTCATCCGTCAAATCACCCTTAGCTTAAATTATTCTGATACATCCGAGACGGCTTCACCACCTTTGATCTTGGAAAAATCAGGGCAATTTTTGCCGAATTAAGCACAGAAAGCGGTGAATTGGCGACAATCGCTCGTTAACGGCCACTGCCCCGATAGAGCGAGGAAGTTTCCGGGTGCTGGTTTGAAGCTTGTGCGTCTGCCGCAAAAGCCGCTTGGGGAGCAACCGCTAAGCTTAGCATCAAGCCAAAGGTCAAAATCGAGATGCAGGTAATCATTGAGATTCTTCCCAGTTGAGTGTTCTACTTCTTTCAACAGAAGGTTTGAGAAGAAATCAGGACAACTTTGTCAATAATCTGCGGTTTTGACCTTACAGATTGTCATTGGCCTGCTGAGACATGAGCCGATTGAGCAATGGAGGACAGCAGAAAGGCCGCAAGCGGACAAAGGCCATGTTCAAGATCGAACCAGTTCTGATTGATTTCAAGCCTCTTCAAGATGCGATCGCCCTCTCGAATCAGGCAGGGCGCGATCGGCTGCCTGCATTTGAGCGAGAACTTTTTCAGCCAGTTCACTGCGGGTAATCATGACTGAATGACCGCCGCCCGCTTGCTCAAAAGCGATCGACCACATATCGCCCTTCGTTTGTCCGCCAGTAAACTAAATTAAGGCGATCGCTTTTCAGTGCGGCTACACAGCGTTTCTGATGGAGTCACCATGTACGCTCTCATTTCACGCGACAAAATTCGTCTTCCTGCTGGAACGGTGGTGCGAATGCTCGGCTCTTGGCAAGACTATGAAGCGCTGTCTGACAGTCGCGGCGATTCTTCGATTCCGCGCATCAAGTATCGCGATGGAGAAATTCTGTTAATGTCTCCGATGCCCAGACATGGCCGCGAAGCTAATATTCTTGCAGATGTCGTCAAAGTTTTTCTCGATGCGAAAGAGCGCAATTATGAAGCCTTCACGCCCATCACGATGCGGCTCCCCGAAATTAGCGGCATTGAACCCGATTACTGTTTCTATATCGATAATTGGCAAGCGGCAGTCGGAAAAGATCGAATCGATTGGCAAATTGATCCGCCTCCCGATCTCGTGATCGAAATTGACGTAACCACCTACACCGATGCCAACGATTACGCGATCTATCAAGTGCCAGAAGTTTGGCTGCTCAAGCGCGATACCGTTCCCTCTGCGCTTCGCGATCGATTAGTGATTTACGAACTGCAAGAAGGCGTTTATCAGGAGCGATCGATCAGCCGCTATTTTCCAGAAGTTGATTTACAAAAAATAATTGCTGACTGTTTAGAAGTGGCAAAAGTTCGAGGTTCGGGGGTTGCTGTGCGGGAGTGGTGTTAGTTTTGGTTCACAAATTGATTCTAGAAGTGATTATGAATGAGGTTCAAAAGCTGGCGCATAAGGTTTTGCAGCGCCAGGAGGAGTCTGTAAGATTCTCTGTAACTCTGACCAAGACAGACAACTCGCGCCTAGAGAAGCTTGCTGAACTCATGGGTCGCTCGAAAAGCGCGTTTTGTGGTGAACTGATTGCTGCCGCCCTAAACGATATGGAGGAAGTCATTGATATGCCCGACTCAAATACCAATGCATCTCTTCCTTCTGCTAAGGAATATGCAGAAGCTTTCAGTGGAATTAGAGAGAAACTGACTGAGGGGCATCGAGCTATGTTAACGGCTCACTGTCATACGTCTGATTACACGACAACAACCTCTGAATTGGCTAAAGCCGCTGGTTATGGGCATTTTGGTGCAGTCAATCTACAATATGCTCGGCTTGGTACAATGCTTGCGGACTACCTAAATTGGTCGTTGCCCAAACATTCTGATGGCTCTCCATTCCCTACAGCGCTTCTTGTCAAATGGAGCTTTGAAGATGTCTGGTACTGCACATTGCATCCACAAGTTACTAAAGCGCTGAAGATTGCAGGTTTAGTAGAGGATTGAGACAGCTTCAAAAAGTGATACGGCGCTTCTCAAACTTCTTTTTCGAGATGCGATCGCCCCTCACGAATTTCCGCCCATCGATCGCTTTTCGTCTCGACAAATTCCACTTCTGCTAATCCTTTGCGCTTGGTCGGTTTTGATAGACCTTTCCAGGTTTTTCGTAAGCTGTTGAAAGCGGGACCGACCAGTTCGATCGGCAGTTTGGAAACGATCCAGCGGGCGATCGAATTGCGTCCAACGGCAAACGAGCCGCTGATCACGGCTTCGACCAGCCAGCGACCGAGGGGAATTTTGGCAGGACGATAGCCAAAATCGGGAATCGGGCGTCTCCAAAAGTGCTGAACGGCGAGGCGGATGAACGTGCCGCGCTTTTTGAAGTCGAGCATGTGGCCGTGCATGGCGAGGGCGGCGGGGAGGGCGATCGATTCCAAGTGCAACTCATCTGCCGCCTGCATTTGAGCGAGAATCTTTTCAGCAAATTCGCTGCGAGCCACGACGACCGAATGGCCGCCGCCCGCTTGCTCAAAGGCGGGTGACCACGCATCGCCAACGGATAGATCGGTCGCCTCATTCGTGAAGTCCGGCGTGATCTGGCAGTTGCGTGAAATGTAGAACGGAATTAGATAGTTGTAGTAGAACTTTTGGGCTTTGAATTCG
>JAAUTJ010000320.1 GCA_012031475.1 Leptolyngbyaceae cyanobacterium SM1_3_5
CCGCACGGGCTTGTAGCGGGGCAACGCTTCTTTTTCTAGGACGAGAACCGATCGCCCCCGCTTGGCGAGGTGATAGGCGGCTGAGCCTCCGGCAGGACCAGCCCCGACAATAATGCAGTCATACATAAGCTTCAGTTTTGCTGGGGTTACAGGTTTGGGCGCTTGTCTAGGGGGATGATGAAACTGAGCGCGGCGAATGCGATCGAGCGGGCAACCAAGCGAAATTGCCCCGATTTCCAAATCTACATTTACAGTTCACAGTCTAGGGGTCAAGTTCGCAAAATGAATATTCTGCGTGAGAAGATTCATCCGCTTTTCTTAAAGCCTCGTTAAAGAACAAGAAAACCGCGCAACACCCTAACTTTTGATGGATGCAGACTGCGACCGAATTTCTACTGATTTCAAGTCACGATCGAGCATTCAAGGCGATCGCGATGGCTATTCAACTGCTTTCAGGTCTTCCTGATCTCGATCGCGACGTGTAGCAAAGCTAATCCAGAACGAATCGCCATTACTTCCTATTCGTCCAGCACATCAAACACAATGCGAAAGCTGGCGCTAGGCAAATTGCGGCTGAGAAACTGAAAGTGTCCTTCGGCATCCGATCGACTGTAGAACCGCGCCACGATCACCCACTGTTCGGACGGCAAGAAGCGAGCGATCGCCCAATACTTCAAGCGCTGCTGATACGTCATAATATGGTTCGTCTCCAAATAAACAACGGAGCCAAAGCCAGCCTGTAACTGTGGAAGGTGAGAGGCTGGCTTTTGATTTGCAGAGTTAAAAATGTCACCCAAAGGCGACAGGATCATCATACATCATTGTCACCCAAGGACGACATTTACTTGGTTATGTCCCTCTGACAAAATCGGGGGCATGGGAACAGCCGGAAAAGCGCTCAAACAAATCCTTGAAACCTATGGCATTAGCCAGAATCGGCTTGCGGTAGAAATGGGCATTAGCCGAGGGACTGTTCACAACTGGGTGCAAGAAAAAAAAGATCCGGTTGCTGAGTCTGTGTTGGCGATCGCGGAAGGCTTAGAAAAAATCAATGAAGCAGCGGCGAAAGAATTTTTAACGCTGTATTTGGGGCGATTTGCAGAAGGGGATGCAGAGGAGTAGAGGCAGCACTACCAAATCTTGCTCAAGTCCAATACAAACTCAGGCAGCGTCGGACTGCCGCTAAGCGTGGCGGGCTGGCTTAGCTGCTGCATGGGCACATTCGGCTGATACACATAGACTTGCCGATCGATCGCATCAATCAGCCAGCCCAACCGCGCCCCATTGTCGAGATATTCCTGCATCTTGGCTTGCAGCGTCGTCAGACTGTCGGTTTCCGATCGCAACTCGACGACAAAATCCGGACAAATCGGCGCAAACTTCTTGCGCTCAGTGGGCGGAATCGCAGTCCAGCGATCGAGCAAAATCCACGACAGGTCAGGCGATCGAACTGCGCCGTTGGGCAGCGTAAAGCCCGTACTGGAGTCAAAAATCAGTCCCGTCCCGTCGCGTTCTGCCCAGTTGCCAATCTGCACAATCAAGCTGGCATTCCGATTGCCCGACTCCGACCCTGTAGGTGACATAATCACCAGTTCTCCCTGCGCCGTCCGCTCAAATCGCCAGTCAGCATTAAGCTGGCAAAATGCAAAAACTGATCGTCCGTCAGCTTTAACACTGGCTCCAGCTTGATCACCTGCTGCCCCTGCAACATCGCTCCAACCGTTGCGCTCATGGCCGCTGCTCTTGTCAACTTCTGCTCTCATTGTAAGGAGTCGATCGAATTGGGACTGTGGGGCGATCGATTTCTTTTGTTCTAACAGTTTCCACTATGGCTCAAATTCAAGATTTTCGTAGAGGTCTGCTAGACGAATCTTAAAGGGAATTGATGAAAGTGCAATGAGCGATTCTGCATCGTCATATTCAGTGAAAATCCATTGATGAGAATCTGTTTTAGAGTATTGTTCAACATGAATTTTGTATTGATCAATCAACAAATATTCTTGAAAGGTTGAAATGGTACGATAGGCTGAAAATTTTTCATCTCGATCGTAACTCTTGGTTGATTTTGAAAGCACTTCGGCAATCGTGACTGGATTCGTGATCGTATCATTTCGCCCCTGCTGCCGATCGAGCGGGCGGGAGACAACCATGACATTCGGGTAGGTGTAGAGCGATCGATCGCATTGGTGTTGTGATGCGATTGCTTCTTCAAGCTAATTAATCTCGTTGACTGCCTGATCACATTTTTCAACCCTGTCATCCAGTCCGATCGCTGCAAATAGCTGTTTTGCTTGCCGTAACTTCTCCCGCGCCTCCCGATATTGATAAAGCTTTGTAAGTCTGATTGCCTGATTAAAGAGAGAATTTGCTTCAGCGTATCGATCGTCAATCTCCATAAAAAATCTATTCATGAAATAATTCTACAGAAGTTGAAGATGGAAAAAGAATGCTGGATGTTGCAATCGTCGGCGCGGGGCTGTCGGGATTGATTTGCGCTCAGCAACTCAGGCGATCGGGCTATCGAGTTGCTTTGATCGAAAAGTCACGCGGCTTGGGCGGACGGCTTGCCACGCGCCGCCTCCCAAACACCTGCGCCGATCATGGCGTTCGCTTCTGGGATGAACAGGGCGATCGGACTCGCGAACTGATTCGAGTCGGGCGCGATCGCAATTTGCTTCAGCCTTGGACGGATATCGAATATCACCTCAACGGCGAACCTCAGGCGACTGCCGTTCCGCCGCGCTATGCGACGACAGACGGCATGACGGCGATCGCCAAAGCCCTTGCCGCTCAGCTTGAAATTCACCGTAGCCTGCGCGTCGTTCAGCTTGCGGCTGGGGAAAACTGGTGGCTGACTTGCGAATCGGGCGAAATTTTTGAGGCGCGATCGATCGGGCTGGCGATTCCGGCTCCGCAAGCGGTGATGCTGCTGGAATCGATCGATTCTCCGCCCGCTGATCTGCTGGCTCAGGTGCGATCGGTTGAGTTTGATCCGTGTCTGACGGTGATCGCGACGTATGACAAAAGTATCAGGCGGAAGTGGATGCGTTGCCCTGGCGATCGATCGAAGTGCAGGACAACGATTTTGCCTGGATCGGCATCGATAGCAGCAAGCGCAAAGATTCCACCGCTCCGGTGATGGTGTTGCACAGCAGCGCGGAATTTGCGGTCAAGTTTTTGGAAACTGAAGATTTGCAGCCGATCGCGAAACACCTGCTCGATTGCGCCGCTCACCTGCTGCCCTGGCTGAGTCAGCCAGAAATGATGCAGATTCACCGCTGGCGCTATGCGTTTGTGCGGCGAGCCTGTCCCGATTTGACTTTGTTTGCGACTGATCCGCTGCCGATCGCCTGCTGTGGCGATTGGTGTGGCGGTGCAAACGTTGAAGCGGCGTTGCGATCGGGTGACGCAACTGCCGCTGAGATTAACAAACTGTTGGGCGATCGAGGATTGGGCGATCGAACCGTGCCGCCGCTGGATTTTGCGGCCATTCTTGCTGAATCTTAGACGAAAGAGGTTCAGCCACTTTAAGGCAACTGAACCTCCTGCAAATTAGGGAACGTTCACAACGATCGGATCGGCGGGTTGCAGCACAGGCAGGTTTGCCCAAGGTTCATTGGAATTGGGCGGCTGGGGGGCAGTTGGGCGGTGGGCTGTCCGGCGCGAACGGCGTTCAGCATCCGCATCGTGGCAGCAGCAGCATAGTTGCGGCGAGCCGGAGCGTCTGGTGCAAAGCTTGTGCCGTTTCATTCACCGGGGAAGCAACGCCGCCATAAGCCGACATTTCGCTGATGCCTTGGCTCGCCCAGTGGTTTGCCGTGTCTGAGAAGGAGCGGGCGGGCTGAGTCGGGTTAAGCTGCTGGCTTCGACCTTGCAGCGATTGACCGTAGATTGCGGCGCGGCGCAGAATGGCGATCAGTTCGGCGCGGGTGACGGGCTGAGCCGGACGGAATGAGCCGTCTTGGTAGCCGCTGACGATGTTGAGATCGCGGGCGACCTGAATTTTAGCGGCACTCCAGCGCGAAGCGTCTACGTCACGGTAGGGCGATCGCGCTACCTGCGAAGGAATCGTAATCGCCGGAACCGTCTGTGACGATCGCGGCAACTGGCGCAAACCATCGATCACCATCGACACCAACTGTTCACGAGTCAAGGTCGCTTGCGGACGGAACGTATTGTCTTCCGAGAAGCCTGCGATAAAGCCGCTGTTGACCGCCTGCTGAATTTCACTGGGCGTAGAGGTCGCCTTGAATATCGCGGAAGCTGGTGTTTGGCGTCGGCGTTGGGGTCGGTGTGGGAACTGGAGTCGGAACTGGAGTGGGAACTGGAGTGGGAACTGGAGTTGGGCTAGGCGTGGCATGGGGGTCGGCGTCGGCGTTGGGCTAGGAGTCGGGGCAGCACCGTCGTAGGTGAGGTAAACGTGGCCGAGGGTGCGATCGCCAAATACCCGCTTGGTAAAGCGCCAGCCTGGATTCAGGTCAATCTTGGCGAAACCGGGAACTGTGCCATTTGCCCGACCGATTTCGAGCGTTGGCTGGCTGCGATCGTCTGGCGCACCAACTAGTCTCAGGTCGCCGTTGCGATTGACGACGCGCAGGCTGTAGCGCAAGCCCAAGTCTTCGCCATTCATCCGAATCGAGTAGCCGTTGCTGTCCGTACTGCGGCTACAAATGCCCGTAAAGTCAAAATTGAGCAGCAGCGGTTCCACCTGAACCGGAGTTGTTGCCCGTTTCGCTCCAGCACTGACGCGCATCGGAAACTTGTTCCAGAACGAGGAGTTGATGTTGCGATCGCCCAAACGGAGCCGCAACCGCGACAAACTTACTTTGATCGACTTCGCGCTGTCCAAACGTGGCGGCCAAAGCGGGGGTCAGCGTGGCGATCGAACCCGCAATGGCAGTGGCAGAAGCAGCGATCGCAGCGATCGAACGACGAAGAGAAGATTTCATAGCGAATAACCTGTCAGTGATGGCTAGGGCAGATGGGTAGAGCAATCGGGGCTTAAGCGTTTCAGTCACGTCGCTCTTGTGATATTTCGATTATTCGATCGCGATCGCGCTTCGGGGCGAAGTTTCGTTCGACTTTGCCAACTGTGCCAGTGTCCGTATCCTGCGCTCTTGCGTTGTTCCGAACATTTGCCGCCGCAAATTCACGCAGGCTGGTAGTTTTACGGATTCCGGAAATTTCCTCAAAAAGTCGATCGCCAGTCCAATTTCAAATCTGTCTATAGTGCAGGAACCAGGGAACAAACTGCCGATCATCGTGCGGATGAGGGATGCAGCGAGGAGCGATCGCAATGCCAAAATGAGATCAATCAGCGATCGCCACGCCGTAGAGATGCGAGATCTCGCGTCTCTACCCCGCCGACACCCGACACCCGACACCCGACACCCCCATGACTGATTCTGTCCGCGAAAAACCGCGACTGCGCGAAACTGACTGGCGACTGCTGCGGCGACTGTTTCCGTATGCACGGCAGAATAGTCGGCTGCTGGCGATCGCGCTCGTCATGCTCATTCCGCTCTCGCTCTCGGATGCGATTCAGCCGATTCTGGTGGGGCAGGCGATTTCGCTGATTCGCGGTGAGCCGACAATGGATTTTTTGCAGGAGCGGACGCTGGAGCAGGGGCTAAATCTGCTGGTGGGTCTGCTGCTGGTAACGATTTTGGTGCAGCTTTCCCTCAATGGTGTCCAGAATTTTTGATTCAAAAAGTGGGTCAGCGGATTACGGCCAGCATTCGGGCGGATTTGTTTGATCATGTGACTTCGCTTGCGGTGCGGTTTTTCGATCGCACTCCGGTCGGTCGTTTAATCACTCGTTTAACCAGTGATGTTGATGCGTTAGGTGATGTGTTTTCGACTGGGGCGATCGGCATTTTAAGCGATTTGTTTTCGATGCTGACCATTATCGTGGTCATGTTTACGCTTCAGTGGCAATTAGCGCTTTTGCTATTACTAATGCTGCTGCCAGTGACCGCTTTAATTATTGCGTTTCAGCAGCGCTATCGCAGAGCAAACTATCGCGCCAGAGAAAGAACTATCGGCACTGAATTCCACGCTGCAAGAGAATATTGTGGGGAATTAACT
>JAAUTJ010000321.1 GCA_012031475.1 Leptolyngbyaceae cyanobacterium SM1_3_5
TGAAATGCCTCGAAGCTTCTAACTTCTGAAACAGCGATTGATAGTATTGGCAGTACTCATCATTGAACCATCGGTTTAGCAGGTAGTGGCTCAAACCTATGCTGCATCTCAACTTCACGCGCTTGCCTCCATTGTTACTTACCTAGCGTGACAGATGAGCGGCGATATTTATTCCTTGGTGAAGCTGCATAAAACAAGGGGCTTAAGCCCCTTGTTTTGCAAGAATTAATTCTGTGCAGCCTCATCTCAACTAGGGATGAGATGTTTTGTCACACTAATTCATTCCTGCATTGAGCGATGTCAAACCGGAATTGATGGCGAGTGCTTGCGTGTTGGCAAACGGCTGTGTCGCTTCCTGATACATCCGTGCCAAAGCACCTGTGAAGGCAGCGTTATAGTCCAAGGCGACTTCGTTTGTGATGAAGTTTGTGCGATCGTCACTGTAGGCATTGTCGTTGGCCGCAGACAACCCGCCAACCAATGCACCTGTCAACACATTGCGGTTGATCAGCGGGTCATTGATGTTGTTGGTCGTGGAGCCATGTGCGCCGCGATGGTGCGGATTGCGGGGGGAGTTGTTGCCAAACCCGACGACATAGCTGCGGTTGTTGGGATTGTCGCCCAGCAGATAGTCAATTTGATCTTCGGCAAAGTTGGAGTAGCGATCGCCCGGATCGTTCACCGTGTCGCTGTAGACTCCGGCCACAAATGCAGTGTTGGCGCTATAGCGATTGGATCCCCACTGGTCGAGCCACGCAAAACCACCGGGCGTATAGCGAATGCCTGCACCGCTCTTGTCGCTCCAATAGTTCAGCCAGTTTTCAACATCCGTGCGATAGCGGGAGTTGCCCGTTTCCTGCGCCAGTAGAACTGCTGCCCCGTGCGATTTTTCATCCCAAGATTGCGTCCAGCCTGCATAAACGCCCTGATAGTAGCTTTCTGCTTTGTTGAGGTAAAACGTGTCTGTTCCACCCTTGGCTTCGATCGCTTTGTGCATCCAGGTAGCAGACCACACCAGTTCATCGGTGAAGCTGTAGGACGGGTAGTAGTTGGCGGCATCTCGAATCGAGTCGGAGTATTTGCCGCGATGGTTATCGGCAAAGCTAAAAAGCTGAGTGGCGTGCGTGAGCAGGCGATCGGCATACCCGCTGTTCGTTGGCCGAAATGCGATCGAGGCTGCTGCCAATGCCGCCGCTGCTTCTCCAGCCAGATCTGAGCCGGGATTTTGTGCGTCAATCTTGAAGGCGGGTCGCGCCATCGTCATGGTTTCGGCTGGTCCCCAGTAAGCATGATCAGGACCACCCAGTCCGACTTGTCCCCAAAATTCGTTCGGTGCAGTGTGGGCTTTGAGAATGTAGTCGGTTCCCCACTTGAGCGCGTCGAGCGCTTCATCAAGCTGGCCGCTTTGCTGATAGGCGTTGCGGTATTGCACCACGCCCCAGCCCAACATCGTCATCGACGCGGCCATCGGAAAGCCAAACTTGACGTGATCGCCCGCATCGTAATAGCCGCCTGTCAGGTCAACGCCGACATCCGCGCCATCGCGCAAGGCCGAATCGCCGCGCCAGGAAATGCGATTGGTGCTGGGCAAGTCGCCCGATCGCTGCGCTTCATAGAACAAAAACGACTTCTCCAGCACTTCACCATAATTGAACCTGCCTGGTGCAGGCGGTGGCGCGTCGTTGTCGGTCACGGTGGCAATGCCTTCTCCATCTGCGATCGTCGCGTTGACCGCACGGCTGAGGTTCACCGCAAACGTTTCGCTCGCTTCTGCGATCGTGTCACCCAAAACGCTCACTTCGATCGTCTTGCGTGTTTCGCCCGGAGCAAAGCGGATTGTGCCCGTCCTGCTGGTGTAGTCTGCCCCAGCGGTGGCAGTGCGATTGGCAGTGGCGAAGTTAACGTCAATGGCGCTTGTGCTGCTAGCAGAAAGATTAACGGCAAAGGTCGCGGTGGCCGTGCCGCTATTTCCCTCGGTGAGCGTGACATCCCCGATCGAAAGATTGCGGAGGACTGGAGCGGGAGCGGGAGCAGGCGTCGGCGTCGGTGTTGGAACTGGAGCAACGTCGTTGTTGGTAATTGTGCCAATGCCTTCTCCATCCGCGATCGTGGCGTTTGTCGCACCGCTCAGTCTCACTGCGAACGTTTCGTTGGGTTCCACGCTGGTGTCACCCTGAACGTTGACGGTAATCGTTTTTCGGGTTTCACCGGGCGCAAAAGTCAAAGTGTTTGTGCTGGCCGTGTAGTCTGAGCCTGCCGTTGCGGTTCCGTTGGCAGTGGCGTACTGCACCGTCACGGCCTGTTGGCTCGCTTGTGACAGTTGCACCTCAAATGTGGCAGGCGAGGTTCCGGTGTTTCCCTCGACGATCGTGCGATCGCCAATTGACAAGGTTGGCAGAGCGGCTGCACCGCCTCCCAGTGGAGACCCGTTTAAAGTCAGGTTGTTCAGTTGGGGGGAAACGCCGCTCGATTTGCTGCCGTTGAATCCAAAGAAGCGCTGCTATTTGGAACAAGTGTGCGGTTCCAACTTGTGTTCCGAACGACATAGCGGTTCCCTTGACGGCTGACGATCTCGGCATTCCAGATTTCGGTGATCGTGAAGGGCGCATCAAACTCTAGTGTCCAGCCGTTTAAGCTGCTGGTGCTGTTATTTGCGATCGAAAGATTTGCACTGAAGCCAACGCCCCAGTCACTTGCAACGGAGAAATCAACGGTATTCATCAAAAGTTGGGGGTAACGTTTGCAGAGAAAAGCACAGAGCAAGATGCCGTCAACCGTTTTTGTTGACGATCTTTTTGCTGACAATCTGCTGACAATCAAAGAACTGCCCGAAGCAGGCAAGCTAAGTTGCAATGCACGAAACAATTGCGCTCAGGGCAAGCAAATCGAATGCCAGCCGACAGGCCATGCTGATAAGAACTCACATCAATGGGGGTGTTTCCAAATCATGAGAAACCACGTTTTGCTCAAGGTCGCGATCGCTAGAGTCTACTTTACGCTTGTGCAGATGGGTTTCAGACCTGGGTATGTAATTCAAGCAACGCATCACCGTAGGTTTGACTGTCGAAAGAGTGGCACAAAGCAGCGTTTAACAAATATCTACGTGAGTTCCAGACAGATCAGCGTTTATTTGAACTACAGCTAAGCTTTCATCCTTTTCCTGGATGACTGCTTGAGATGCCGATGGGACAGATGCTCGCGTCTAAATATAGCCTCACTTGCATTCAATCAGTTGAGTAGAATAACCTAAATTCAAGTCATTTGCATGTGATATAAGCAACTCTCAACCGTAAAACATACAGAAATCAGTTAAATTGTCCTGAGCAACCCATATTTTGTCGGTAAATAAACGTTTTCCGGTGACAGTTGAGCAGCAAATTGGTCTTTCAGTTGCAAGATACCAAAGTTGCAAGATGCAGGCGCTATGGTTCACTATCAGCCGCGATCGCTCTGGAAAAATAAATGAGATCGGCCTGCCCAATTCCGTTCGATCGCCCCGCAGCCAGCTTGGTTAAACCGCTGTGAGGCACGAATCGAGAACAAATCAATGTTCAAAATTGCCACTGCTTGATGGTTCGATCGCGACTGCCGCTGATTAAAAACCGCTGGCTCAGCGCGATCGGTGCAGAGGACAGCGATCGATCGGGCTGTCCTGCAATTGCCACGCTGGTGACAGAATCGGCATGACCGACGAGTTGCGCGATGGCCTCGCCTCCTCCGATCGCCTCGCCTGTTTCGACCTGCCACACTTTGATCGTTTGTCCCAACTGCCGCTAATCAGCGTGTCATTTGCCGCGAACGCCAGTGCCGACACTGACCACGAATGTCCGGGTAGGACGCAGACACACTCACCCGACGCTACATCCCAAAGGCGAATCGTTTTGTCTTCGCCGCCGCTGGCAAGGATTTGACCGTTTGGCGAAAAGGCGATCGCCGCACTGCTTGCAGATGTCCGCTCAGCGATCGATCGAGCTTGGCCGTCTCCCAATTCCACAGGCGGACGATCGCATCCGCGCTGGCACTGGCGATCAGCGGCGCAAGCGGCGCAAATGCAACGCACTCACGGCCAAGCGATGCGGGCAAACGTGGCGATTAGCTCGCCCTCGATCGACCACAGCTTCACGGTTTTATCCGCACTGCCGCTAGCAAATTGTTGTCCAGTGGGACTGAAAGCAATCGCGTTCACGCCCTGCGTGTGGGCGGCGATCGACCCAACTTCCTTTTGTTTCGGCCAATCCCAGAGCTTGATCAGGCGATCGCGTCCGGCACTGATCAATAATTCGGGCTGGTGCGGGTGAAAAGCGATCGCCTGCACAACTGCGAATGTCCCTTCAGCACGGCGATCGTTTCGCCCGTCTCCACACTCCACAGCCGCACGGTTTTGTCTTCGCTGCCGCTGGCGATGTGCAGATTGTCTGAGGCGATCGCCACTGCCGTGACGCTGGCGAACAGTCCATCGTGGCCGCTAAAAGTTGCGGTATTGCGTCCGATCGCAGGCGACTCAACCGGAGGAAGGGCAATTTTTTTGCCGCGCAGCCGTTCGATCGCCGCGATCGCCTCTGCTGCCGATGCAAATCGATTGCTCAATGGGGCAATCAGGCGATCGAGAATTTGCGCGAGACGGTTGGCGGGATCGGCATCGCGCCAGTAGCAATGCCATTCGCCATCAACCAGTTGAAAGGGCGAAATTCCCGTCAGCAGATGAATACAAGCCACACCCAAACTGTAGAGATCGCTGGCAAAAACCGCTTTGCCTTTAATCTGTTCGGGCGCAGCATATTCGGGATTGCCGCTCGGTTTGCCCGATCGATCGCCACTGAGACAGGCCGACTTGAAATCGACTAAAACGATCGATCGATCGCGCTGAATCAGATTCTCCGGCTTGATGTCGCCGTGAATTAAATCGTGTGTATGAAGATGGTGCAGAACAGGCAGCAGGCTTTCGAGAATCTGCCAAACTTCCGCCTGCGTGAATGTGCGATCGGCGATCGCCTTTGCCAAACTCTCGCCCCGAACATAGTCCTGCACTTGATAAAAAACGCCGTCTTGCTCGAAGCACTCGATCAGGGCGGGAATTTGCGCGTGATGAAGTGCCTGTAGTGCCTGACTCAGTTTCGCCTGCGTCGGTTCGCCCCAACTTTGTTGAATGACGCATTCCGAAAGCGTCGAGTCAATCGCCAGCAGTGTGCGGCTGAACTGATTTTGTCCAAGTTGGGCGATCGCTCGATAGCCGCGCAACTGTAACGACGCGCCGCACCGCTGACAGTGCGAGTCGGTCAGCGGTTGGCATGGCGGACAGGCGGGATTGAAGCAGTGGGCGATCGAATTTGTCTTAGTTCGATCCATTCGTGGGGTCGGCGGTTGGGTCGAGGGGGACGGCTGCATGATGCGCTGCACCGTTGCCGTTTGGAGGCGGGGGAGCGCTCAACAGCGAGTTGCCGTTGACCTGATTTAACATCATCATGCTCATCAGGCCATCGAGCAAGCCGGAACTGCCGCTGCCGCTGACCGAAACATCGGGAACGACGCGGACTTGGCGATCGCCAATCACCTGCATCAGTTGCAGTGCGGTGTAGGCCTGTGAACCGAGCGAATTCACGCCCGCTTGGTAGGCATCGGCTTTGGCTTGTCCGGTGACGCGAATTGCTTCGGCTTCACCGTTGGCCTGTTTGACGGCGGATTCGGCCTGTAGCTGGGCGATCGTCACGCCTTCTTGGGCGGTGATGATTTCGCCTTGAATGTCGGCTAGGGCAGTTTCGCGAACCAGTTCTTGCCGCTGCGTTTGGGCGATGCGCTGGACTTCGTAGGTTTTTTGCTGCTCCTCGGCAATTTTGCGATCGGTCAAGGTCTGCATCAGTTCCGGCGGCGGCGTAATCAGCCCGATCAGCGTGTCAACCGCCTGCACATCATAGGCGCGGAGGGCTTGCCGCACATATTCGGCGGCTTCGGCTTGGCGTTCGCTGCGGGCGGTGAGGAAGTCGAGAATCGTGTATTCCTGCGCCGAGTTGCGGAAGTAGTTGCCGACGATCGGGCGAAACGTGATCGACCAGATTTTGCATTTGAGCCGAGGCGCGAATC
>JAAUTJ010000322.1 GCA_012031475.1 Leptolyngbyaceae cyanobacterium SM1_3_5
CAATGGCGGCACGGGCGCGACTTGGCATCGGCTATCTGGCTCAGGAACCCAGCATCTTTCGGCATCTGTCCGTACAGGACAACATCTTGCTTGTCCTTCAGCAAACGGGCGTTCCCCGCCGCGATCATCCTGCCAGACTGCATCAGCTTCTCAAAGAATTTCGGCTGGAAAGAGTGGCGAATACGCTGGGCATTCAGGTTTCTGGTGGGGAACGACGGCGAACGGAACTGGCTCGCGCTCTGGCTTCGGGCGTGGACGGTCCCAAATTTTTGCTGCTAGATGAGCCGTTTGCCGGAGTTGACCCGATCGCCGTTGCCGAAATTCAAGAAATCATCGCCCGCCTGCGCGATCGCCAAATCGGAATTCTGATCACCGATCACAACGTCCGCGAAACTCTGGCAATTACCGATCGCGCCTACATCATGCGCGACGGACAAATTCTCGCCTCTGGCAGTGCCGAAGAACTCTACACCAATCCGCTGGTGCGGCAATACTATCTCGGTGATAACTTCCAGCCTTGACATCCTCCCCGGACTAAAGGCGCGGGGATTCCCCGGATTACTCCGTTGATTTTCTGCTTCGTCTGGTGCAGCGCTTTCGATGTGCCCCACCGTAGCGAGTGCCTTGCTCAAGATGTTGAGCGCAGCGTTGTGATCTCTGTCCAAAACGCAGCCGCAGGCGCAGATGTGCGTTCGCTGGCTCGGCGTCTTTTTCACCCGCTTGCCGCAAGCCGAGCAGTCTTGACTGGTGTACTGCGGCGCAACTGCAACAGCCGCCACCCCAAACACACGGCCAAAATACTCAAGCCACCGACGAAACTCACCCCAAGCCGCATCGCTAATCGACTTGGCGAGATGTCGATTAGTGACCAGGTTGCGAATCTTCAGGTCTTCATACGCCACGAGGTCGTGAGACTTCACCACGCATCTCGCCAATTTGCAGGCGAAATCTTTGCGCTGACGTTGCACCTTCAGATGCGCTCGTCCCAGTTTGTTGAAGGCTTTTTTGCGGTTCGCAGACCCCTTTTGTTTGCGGCTTACTCGCCGCTGTGCCCGCTTGAGTCGCTGTTCGGCTTTGCGAAGATGGCGCGGGTTTTCCACCGTGTTGCCTTCGCTGTCGGTCAAGAAGTGGCTCAAGCCCACATCCAAGCCGATCGTTTTGTGCGTCGGCTCCCTTCTGCCTTGCTCGATCGCTCAGCCGCCAATCTGGGACATTGTGCGGGCATAGGCTCCGGTTGTGCCGGATTCGCGCTGCTTGTAGTTGATTTCGGGTTTGGCGGCGATCAGGGTTTCGACCTGCTGGCGTAGTTCAAAGAGCGGCTGGTTCGATCGCAACGCCGTTTTCAGGTCAAGCTGCCCAGTTTCGTTCAGCAGGCAGGGACGCAGCCAGCCATCTGCCGAAAGTCGCATTCGGTTACAGCGATCGCAAAAGCACTCGGACATCTGGCTAATGAAGCCCAATGTGCCTTTGGCTCCGGGAATTTGAAAGACATCAGCGGGGCCGTTGCCGCGCACCGTGCCCGTTTCCAGTCCCCAGCGGTCGCGGATTTGCTGCCGCAGTTCTTCCGAGGCGACCCAGCCGCGATCGCGAAACAGTCCGCTGTTGCCGATCGGCATAAATTCAATGAAGCGGACGTGCCAAGCGCGATCGATGCTCAATGCGGCCAGATCGAGAATTTCGTGGTCGTTGACGCCCGGAATCACGACGACATTCAGCTTCAGCGGATCGAATCCAACTTGATGCGCGGCCTGAATGCCCTGCCAAACCTGCTGCCATCGCGACCTGCCGCGATTGCCGATGATCCGATCGAACGTTTCTGGCTCCAGCGAATCGAGGCTGATGTTGAGGCGGCGCAGGCCAGCATCGTACAAATCTTGCGCCATGCCGGAGAGCAAAAAGGCGTTCGTGGTCAGCGAGAGGTCTTGCGTTTCGGGAAAGGCGGCGATCGCCCTGACCAAATCGACCACACCGGGACGTAAGAGCGGTTCGCCTCCGGTCAACCGGAAGCGCGTGAATCCGGCAGGAATGAACACCTCGCGCAGCAGCAGAATCAATTCGTCCAGCGTCAGGACTTCTTGACGCTGAAGATAGGCAAGCTCCGCGCCTTCTGGCATACAGTACTGACACTGAAAATTGCAGCGGTCAATCAGGCTGATTCGCAGATAATCGATTTGATTCACGCCGCTGGTGTCGGTAAGTTACCTCTTGATTCTACCGACTGCGATCGATGCCGAAAAATTAGGCAATTTTGGTAGACGATAGACCAAAGCGCGGAAACAGAATTTCGCCATCGGGAACGGTTGCCGCTTCGCTCAGCCAGTTGGCGCGATCGCGCAGAAAATCATCAAATTCTGATTCCGGCTGCGGTTCCCAATGCCCCAAGTTTTGCTGTCTCAATCGGTCTTGCTCTTGTGCCAGCAGCATCGACAGTTCCCGATTTGCGCCGTGAAAGGCGATCGATTTGCCCAGCCGAGCGGCCAGATGCAGCGCATTCCGAAAGACGGCAATCAGGTCAGGGTCGATCGCGTCCAGCCAAAGCAAATCGACAATCACAGCCGGAGCTTGATGCAGGGCTTGATGTAGAGCTTGATGCAAATCGGCTTGCAGCGCCGCTTGATTAATCCGGCGCGGCTGAAGCACGGTAGGATGGGCAGCGATCGCGACAGCAGGTGAATTCATAGTTCATCAAGTGAGTGACCAGCAGATGCTCGATCGGCAGGCGATCGATAGTTTCAAACTTGCAGCAAATTTGGTAAAAGCGGGAAGAGGGGCAACACCCCTTGATCGCTGGTTGATGTTGACCGCTCATAGATGGAATCCACTTGGCTAACTTCCGTTCCGGATATACGCTCCCTGTTTTTGCTTGTGCGGCTGCGATCGCCGCTTGGCGCTGGCTCAGCCAAGATCTTGCCAAGCTGGAAACCGTTGCGATCGATTTGGTTTCGCCAGCGGAAACGGTCGAAATTGCAATCGAGCAGGTCGCCCGCCTTTCTGCAACTTCCGCCCTCGCCATCACCCGCAGCGATCCCGGTGACAATCTTGACCTGACCCGCGACACGCCGATTTGGGCGATCGTTTCGATCGCGCCAGCCGACCAAACCGAGGCGATCGATCTGCAAGGCGGCGAGGGCATCGGGCGGATGGCAAACGGCAAAGCGGCGATCTACGGCTATGCGCGGCAGTTGTTTGAGGCGAATTTGCGGCCTTTGATCGCGGAGGCCAAAATCACCGTGTCGATCGTGCTGCCCCAAGGTCGATCGCTGGCCGAACGTACGTCTAATGCGGCTTTTGGCGTGGTCGAAGGCTTGTCGCTGCTGGGCACGTCGGGCATTTCGCAGCCGCTCAGCGCTCCCGGTCAGCTTGAGGCATTTCGCGCCAGCTTGCAGCAGGCGCAATCGGACTGTCTGGTGTTTTGCGTGGGCGAAAATGGTCTAGATTTGGCGGCAAAGATGGGGATTGAGCGCGATCGCCTGATCAAAACCGCGAACTGGCTGGGACCGATGCTGGTCGAAGCCGGAGTGCAAAACATTCCCGCAATTTTGCTGTTTGGCTATCACGGCAAGCTGCTCAAGCTGGGGGCGGCATTTCCATCACGCATCATCACGTCGCAGATGCCCGTCAGGAAATTTTCACCGCCTACTGCGCCCAAGTCGGCGTCCCCGATCTGCCTCAAATTCTTACCAGTCCCACAGCCGAAGCCGCGCTCGGTCATCTGCGCCAACTCGATCGCACCACAGGCAGCAATTGGTGAATCAGGTCTACCGCGTGATCACCGAGCAGATCGATCGCCGCGCCGCCGACTACATCAAAGCCCACAGCGATCGCAGCGTCCGCGTTGGCTGTGTCCTGTTCGATCGCGATCGAACAATCATCAACACGAGCGAAATCGGGCGATCGCTGCTTCAGGACTGCTCAACCTGAGATCTTGCAGCAGTCTCAGCAACGCCCCGGAATCAATTTCCGGTCTGAAAGCGCAAACCCCAAAACGGGTTAGAACCTTGGCGTGATTGGCCGCTCAGTCAGTTTTGTGACTTGAGCTTTCAGGTTAAGTGAGTGCTGAGTGGTTGCCTGACCTCGGTGACTCAGATCAGGCAAGCCCGTGAATCGTTAACTGAGTGAACGAATGTTAAGTTCAGTTTGCCACTGCAACAATGGTTTGTCCCAGTTCTCTTCCCATTTCTGAGCAAAGAGGGATTTTGCCATTCGTCCCATCTCTAGCCCTTGCGCGATCGCCTGGATCAGTCGAGGTAGTTCACTCGGCGTAAGCAACGTAGCAGAAACGAGCGCATTCGCAATCAGCAGGGTTGCCAACGGATAGGGAAATTGGGACAAATGAAAGGCCTGTAGACCAATTTCGCCGACAGAAGACACATCAAACCCCGTGATAATGTGCCATAGATCATGAGTTTGACCCAGCCGAGCCTCGACATAACTAGCGTCTGAGTCAATTTTGAGATAAGAGTACAAATCTGGATCGAAGCCCTGCTGTTTCATCCGAGTCGCATAGATGTATCCCAGCGAATCTTGAGGACATTGCATCAACTTTTCCAAATTGTGCGGAGGAGCCATGTAACGCGCCCGGATCAACGCAGAAGCCTCTAGATTGGACTGGAGCGACTTGGCAGCGAGATCAAAAGCCGGGGTTTCTACCAATGCCGTAGATAGCTCCCCAACAGACTGCAAGCTTTCTTCTCCAGCGAGCATTGCCGTAAAGGACTTCAAATGATCAGCATTTGGAAATGAATTTGGTGCTGAATTTCAGCGTCAGACGGTTGATTCAACAGATTCAACAAGTTCATGATTCAAACCTCATGGTTAATTTATATCGAGCGCTCGTTTTTTACGAAACACAGCATTTCTCTCCACGCATCCACTAGCAAGAAGCATTAGTGAATAGCTGTTTTGTTTTGCGCGAAGTAAGCAATTAGCATTTGAGTTAGCAGATCAATTTGGTCAGCAAATGAGATTTTTGCATTGCCGACTTGCTCAATCAGCACACCGTTAATCAGCGTCCAGATGAATCGGGCGATTTTAGGCTCCTCAATCTCCAACAAATCGCTCATGCTCTGTTGATAGCGATCGTCCACCTGTTGAAAGATGGGGTTGACTTGGATCTCTTGCAAATCATTGTGCTGATAAAAATTGATCCAAACGATCGCTTGCTTCAAAAAATGTTCTTCATGCTGAATTAGAAGCTGACCTAATGTCCGAATTCGCTCCTCCAATGTGTTTCCGACGACCTCCTTGAGTAAAAGAGCATCTTGGCGACTGATTTCATCTACAAGCTGCTCAAACAAAATCTTTTTGCTAGAGAAGTAGTGGTACAGTGCCCCGGTCGATATTCCGATTTCTTGACAAAGCTGGCGCGTTGTCACATTCGCGTAACCTTTTTCCGCAAACAGATCGAAGCATTTGAAAAGAATCTCTTTTCGCTGCTGCTCAACATCCACAATTTTTGGCATAAAGGTCTTATTTCGAGCGCTCGTTTTAATATAGCCCACCCGAACACCGTGTTGTCAAGACCAATAAAAACTATTTTTCTAATTTGAAGCGATCGAATAGTGCCCGTAAGCCGCTGCTAGTAACCTCTCAGGCATAACCAGTCGCTTTGATACGGTTGGGTTCACGGGCGTTGTTAGACGGCTGAACTAGAGTAAACACACAGCATCAGACTTCCAAACACACACTCAAAAACCAGAAATACTACCGGATAATGCTCCTGCGAATGCTCAATAGCAAACGACAGCAGGCGACCCGCAGCCATTCCGAACAATGCTACAGCAACCGTTAGTATCACTCCTTGCTGAACTTCAGGATAAATAGTAGATGCGGTTAGTAACCCTGCGATCGCGACCCCCGAAAACCACCACAAAACCGCACGGGGCTTCATTTCTCATGTCGCCCCGATCGCTTTTAGTTCAGACAAACGTACTAAAATCGTTGGGCGTTCTTTAAGAGGCAAAATGGAAACCACGCATCAGCATGATCACGCTTGGCGTTGCGGATTTTGGCGCGAT
>JAAUTJ010000323.1 GCA_012031475.1 Leptolyngbyaceae cyanobacterium SM1_3_5
CGGTGCCCGATTTGACGATCGCGTCACGGGCAAGCTGGACGAATTTGCCGCCCGCGCCAAAGTGATTCACATCGACATCGATCCCGCCGAAGTTGGCAAAAACCGGACTCCCGAAGTGCCGATCGTCGGAGATGTCCGCCGCGTCCTAACCGATTTGCTCAAGCGCGATCGCGAAGACAAGTTCATGCCTGACCCGACTCAAACCCGCGACTGGCTGGCACGGATCGATCGCTGGAAAACTGACTATCCCCTTGTTGCGCCGTCCTATCCCGGTCTGATTGCACCGCAAGAAGTGATTGTCGAACTGAGCAATCAAGCTCCCAATGCTTACTACACTACGGATGTCGGCCAGCATCAAATGTGGTCAGCCCAGTTTCTCAAAAATGGCCCGCGCCAGTGGATTTCCAGCGCCGGATTGGGCACGATGGGCTTTGGAATGCCTGCGGCGATGGGCGTTCAAGTGGCGCTGCCTGACGCGCAGGTGATTTGCGTCAGCGGCGATGCCAGCTTTCAAATGAACCTGCAAGAATTGGGCACATTGGCGCAATACGACATCAAGGTTAAGACCGTGATTCTCAACAACGGCTGGCAGGGCATGGTGCGCCAGTGGCAGCAAGCGTTTTACAACGAGCGCTATTCGTCTTCCAACATGGAGCCGTCGATGCCTGATTTTGTCATGCTGGCGCAGGCATACGGCATCAAGGGCATGGTGGTGACGGAGCGCGACCAGCTTGAAAGCGCGATCGCTGAAATGCTCGCCCACAATGGTCCTGTCCTGATGGATGTCCAGGTCAAGCGCGACGAAAACTGCTACCCGATGGTGTCCCCTGGCAAGGGCAACGCCCAGATGATCGGTCTCGCCCGATCGCCCCAAACTCGAACAAACGATCGAACTGCTCCACTGCTCGAACTGCGGTGCGAAAAACGCCAGCACCAACAATTTCTGCCCAGAGTGCGGCACGAAAATCTAAGGTTGATTCGATCGCTCAATCGCTTGAAAAAGGAGGTTTTAACAAGCCTCCTTTTTCAATGGCTCCATTTTCCGTAAAAATGCTAAAGTCTCAGGGAATATGCTGTTTTGTAAAGCGTGACGGCGATCGCGGATGCTAAAGCTGAGTAAACAACAAATTGCCCTGACCGTTGGTGCAGCAGTGGGAGCGCTTGCCCTCGGAGCCGCCGCCGCTTTGGTGTACTTCAGTGAACTGAGCGATACCGTTCCCTCTGCGCTGCGCGATCGCTTCTCCTGGCTCAATCTCAACGCGGAAGGCGAACAAACGCGGCAGCAGTACGAAGGTGCAGAAACTTCTCAGGTTCTTGCTTTGGTGAATCAGCCGATCGCCCAGCGGCAACCTGCTCTCCAGCTAATTGCATCGGGTGTGAAATCGATCGATCGTCATCGCGCCCGCTATCTGCTCGCCAGTGATTTGATCGCGCAAACAAAGGCGGTTCTGCCCTGCCCCTGTTGGAAGGCTTGGAGCAAGATTATCCAGTCCTTGCCGCACCAATTCTCGCCAAACGCGCCCAAGCATACGCCGCAACGGGCAATAACAATCAGGCCAATCAAACCTGGAAAGCTTTAATAGAGCGTCATCCCAACGATCCGGCCAGTGCAGAAGCGCTGTTTGCGTTGGGACGTGGCGATCGCAACCAGTGGGAGCAACTGCTCGCCAAATTTCCCGCCCATCCGCGATCGATCGAGGTGGCGCGAGCCAAGCTGAAAGAAAATCCCAATCAGCCTGCAATCTTACTGCTGCTGGCGCGACATGGCGTTTCCCAGCCGGATATCCTGCCGATTCTCGATCGCTTGGTGGCCGAATATTCCAGCCAGCTTAAACCCGAAGATTGGGAAGCGATCGCCTTTGCCTACTGGGAAAATCAGCGCTATGGCAGCGCGGGATCGGCGTATGCCCGTGCGCCTCGAACCGCGTTGACCGTGTATCGAGCCGGACGCGGCCTGCACCTGAGCGAACAGGCCACCGCCGCCCGACCGTTTTACAATCAGGTGATGCAGCAGTTTCCCGACTCAGACGAAGCCAGCCTGTCGCTGATCCGGCTGGCGGCGATCGCGCCCAATTCACAAACCGCGATTCAATATTTAGACCAAATCATTGCTCGCTATCCCGATCGCGCCCCCGAAGCGCTGCTGCGAAAATCGGAAGCCTTGGACACGCTCAATAGTCCAGAAGCCGCATCGAAAGCTCGTCAGCAACTTCTCAGTCAGTACGGCAAATCCGATATGGCTGGAGAACTGCGCTGGAAGCTGGCTGAACAGCGATTTGCCGCTGGCGATATCAACGGGGCATGGACGATCGCTCGCGAGCTAGTCAGCCAAAATCCGCAGAGTGAATATGCACCGGAAGCCGCGTTTTGGGTCGGCAAGTGGGCGCAGCAGCTTGGTCAGCAGCAGGACGCCAAGACTTCTTTTGAATATGTTCTGACGCACTACCCGGAGTCGTATTATGCGTGGCGATCGGCCTCCCTGCTGGGGCTAGATGTCGGGGATTTCACGACCGTCCGCGACAAGCAACCGGAAGTGGTGAAACCCGCACAGCGTCCCAATTTGCCTACGGGTTCACCAACGCTGCAAGAACTTTATCAACTGGGGCAAGACCGCGCAGCTTGGGCACATTGGCAGGTTGAATTTCAGTCATTTCGCGAGCCATCGGTGACGGAACAGTTCACTGATGGCGTGATGCGGTTAGGCGTGGGCGACAACCTGAACGGAATTTTCATGATTTCGAGTCTGCGAAATCGCGAGCAGGCGGAAGATCGATCGGCCTACCAAAACCTGAAGCAGCAAATTTCCTACTGGCAAGCGCTCTATCCGTTTCCGTACATTGACCAAATCAACAACTGGGCAAACGATCGCAAGCTCAATCCGATGCTGGTGACGGGTTTGATTCGGCAAGAATCGCGGTTTGAGCCGAAGATTGAATCGTCGGCAGGCGCACTCGGTTTAATGCAGGTGATGCCCGGAACGGCTGACTGGATTTCGGAGCAAATTGGCGTTCAATCGTTTCAGATGACCAATCCCGAAGACAACATCAAATTCGGCACTTGGTATTTGGACTACACGCATCGCGAATACAATAACAATTCGCTGTTTGCCGTTGCCAGCTACAATGCGGGACCGGGAAATATTGCCAACTGGATCGATCGATTTGGCTTTCGCGATCCCGATGTTTTTGTCGAACAAATTCCTTTTCCCGAAACCAAAGGCTATGTCGAATCCGTCTTTGGAAACTATTGGAACTACCTGCGACTTTACAATCCGGAAGTATCAGAAATGCTCGATAAATATTCGCCGGAACATGCTCGAATTGGCGGGTAGAAAATCGATCGATACCAATAGAAACTGATATCAATAAAAAAGGAGGTGTTTCCACCTCCTGCAATGGTTAAAAGTCGATCGCCCTAGCAGTCGTAGTAAAGCTCGAACTCATAGGGGTGAGGCAGCTTGCTGAGCGGCTTCACTTCCGAATCCATTTTCATCGTCACCCAGTTTTGGATGAAATCTTCGGGGAAGACGCCGCCTGCGGTCAAGAAGTCGTGGTCTTTTTCGAGGTTTTCCAGGGCTTCTGACAGGTTGGCGGGTGCTTTGGGCACTTTTGCCAGTTCTTCCGGCGACATTTCGTAGATGTCCACATCCAGCGAGCTACCGGGATCGATTTGGTTTTTGATGCCGTCCAATCCGGCGCAGAGCATGGCCGAGAAGGTCAGGTACGGGTTGCTGGAAGCGTCGGGGCAGCGGAATTCGAGGCGCTTCGCTTTCGGGTTGGAAGCGATCGGAATGCGGACGGAGGCCGATCGATTGCCTGCCGAGTAAGCCAGGTTGACGGGAGCTTCAAAGCCCGGAACCAGTCGCTTGTAGGAGTTCGTGGTCGGGTTGGTGAAGGCCAAAAGCGACGGGGCGTGCTTCAGCAAGCCGCCGATGAAGAACAAGGCGGTTTCGCTCAGTCCGGCGTATTTGTCTCCGGCGAACAGCGGCTGACCGTCCTTCCAAATCGACATGTGGCTGTGCATTCCCGTCCCGTTGTCGTCGTGGATCGGCTTGGGCATGAAGGTCGCGGTTTTGCCATATTTGCGGGCGACGTTCTTGACGACGTATTTGTAGGTCATCACGTAATCGGCTGCATGGACGAGATCGGCAAACTTGATGCCCAGTTCGCACTGACCGCCGCCTGCGACCTCGTGGTGGTGCTTTTCGATCGGGACACCGCACTTCGCCATCGTCAAGAGCATTTCCGTCCGAATGTCTTGCAGCATGTCGGACGGAGCGACCGGGAAGTAGCCGCGCTTTTTGTTGATTTTGTAGCCTAGGTTGCCGCCTTCTTTCCCGGTACTTCCCGCATTCCAGATGCCTTCGTCTGAGTCGATGAAGTAGTAGCCTTGGTGTCCGGACTGGCCGAAGCGGACATCATCGAAGATGAAAAATTCCGGTTCGGGACCGCAGTATACTTTGTCACCGACGCCGCTGGCGATCAGGTAGTCTACGGCCTTTTCCGCGATCGATCGCGGTCGCGCTCATACCGTTCGCCGTCCGGGGGTCAGCGATCGTGCAAACCATGCTCAGCGTGGGCACTTCCATGAACGGATCGATCCAAGCGGTTGTTGGATCGGGAACCATCGCCATGTCCGAGTTGTTGATCGATTTCCAGCCGCGAATGCTTGATCCGTCGAATGGAACGCCTTCTGCGATCGAAAACGAAGATTCTTCAATCAGGCTCTTGTGGAAGGTGCAGTGCTGCCAGATGTCCATAGAGATCAACGAATTTGAGGTCGATCAGTTCGATGCCCTGATCGTCAATCATCTTCCAAAATTTCTTGTGCGGTCTCAGCCATGAAAAACTCCTTAGTCCTTGTGAATCTGCTGCGCTGACCTGAGCCAGTGAAAAATTGGGGGCGAAGTTACACAGTGCGTTATCACACAGTGGGTTGCGGTTCAAGAATCCGGGTGTGGGTTGCGTTACGCGCTGCGATTGTCAAAACCGCTCCCAAGATTTGCCTTGATTATGGAAACGGTGCTGGACGAACTTCTGTATCAAATTCCGTAACACCTGAATCATGTTAAGGATAGGATTAAGCAGAATTTTGTATCACAAAATACAAAATATTGGCTGAATCGATCGAGTTTTGCCCGAATTAATCATCTCTTCATCGTGGTGGTCATTCGGCAACTGCTGAGCATAAAATGTGACAAAATGTTACGGTGACTCCGCTGCTTTCTCAGGTTCGCTCGTCTCCTCGTGATAAACTTAGACGCGAATAGCAAGTGCTGGCACGGCCAAGTCGAAGCCGATGCAGCCGCGATATCAAACGCTGTTTATTGGGAAGAACTGGAAATGCGAGACGCGGTAACAAGCTTAATTGAAAACTACGACATCGCTGGGCGCTACCTCGATCGCAACGCCCTCGACACGCTTAAATCCTATTTTTCGTCGGGAACCGATCGCGTCCAAGCTGCGGCTGTAATCAACGGCAATGCGGCGGCGATCGTCAAGCAGGCCGGAAGCAAGCTGTTTGAAGATGTGCCCGAACTGATTCGTCCGGGCGGCAATGCCTACACGACCCGCCGCTATGCTGCCTGTCTGCGCGACATGGACTACTACCTCCGCTATGCCAGCTACGCACTCGTCGCAGGCAACAATGATGTGCTGGATGAGCGCGTTTTGCAAGGTCTGCGCGAAACCTACAATTCGCTCGGTGTGCCGATCGGTCCTACGGTTCAAGGCATTCAAATCATGAAAGATATCGTCCGAGAGCAGGTTGCCGCTGCGGGTGTGCAAAATGCCTCGGTCGTCGATCAGCCGTTTGACTACATGACTCGCGAACTGTCTGAGAAAGATATCTAGGCAAAGTTTAAGAAACGACAAGAGATCGTGCGTCAGAAACATAAATTTCTGACGCGATTTTTTGTTGGGGTTTTATCCTGGGAAGCCCCCCAAATCCCCCAAAATTGGGGGAATTTGAGGATCGCTAGTTAGTTTCCCATTGGGAGTGATCGCTGCTCCGAAC
>JAAUTJ010000324.1 GCA_012031475.1 Leptolyngbyaceae cyanobacterium SM1_3_5
ACTGAGGCGAAAATCTTTCAGCAGCAAATCTGTTTTGCCGCTTCTTGAAGTTGAACTTCGCACCAGCCGACTTCTCGACCCGCCTGACCGCGATCGACTTTTGCCCCTAAAATCTGCGCCAAAATTTGCGATCCAAGACAGATGCCAACGATCGGAATTTTTTGCTCGATCGCACTTTCCAACAGCTTGAATTCCTGACGTAAAAACGGATAGCGATCGCTTTCATACGCGCTAACCGCTCCGCCCAACACAACAATGTGAGAATAATTGGAAATTGGTTCAGACAATACACAGCCTTCAGGTGCATCAAGGTATTGAACGGCAACGCTTTGAAGCTGCGGTTCCAACAGTCCGACGGTGCTACAGGCTTCGTGGCGAATGATCAGGACGCGAGGTTTTTTCATTTGAAGGGATATGTCGTAAGCGCTTAACTTGCTAAAACTAATTCTCTAAAACCGATCGATTCATTTTTTGTAGTCTATGACACATAGAGAAAGCGATTATTTTCTCTAAGATGCATATTTTACGATGCCTTTTGCCATGCTATCGAACGCGCAGATCGATCGCTTCCACACCGAGGGATTTTTGATTGTTGAAAATCTGCTCGATGCCGCTTTGGTCGATCGACTGGCGGCACGAGTCGAGCCGCTGTTTAATGGAGAATTTGAGACGGGCGTTTACCCGGATGAGTGGTACTGGAATCCGCGCTTGGGCTTGCCTAGTGCATCGGGACAGATGAGCAACGTGTGGAAGAGCGATCGCACCTTGGCTTCGGTCGTTCTCTCAGAGAAAATTGGCGAAATTTGTGCCCGACTTGGCGGCTGGAGCGGAACCCGACTGCTGAGCGACAGCCTGTGGCGCAAGCCGTTTGGCGCATCGGAAACGACGCACCACCAAGATTCGATGTATTCCTTCTATCACCAGCCGCAAGAAATTGTCGTCTGCTGGATTGCCCTCAGTCACGCGGTTCCGCAAGGCAGTTCGATCGAATATGTGCGCGTTCGCATCGCTGGCCGCTGTCGCAAACGGTGGCGGAATTTCACGCCGGAAGCCGCAGCTATCGCGCCGGATATGGAGCAGGCGGCAAAGCAAGCGGGGATCGATCGCCCCGATGTCGTTCAGCTTGCGCTTGAGCCGGGAAGCTGCGCCTTTCATCACGGGCACATGTGGCACGGGTCGGGAAAAAATCTGCTGCCCAATTCAATCCGCCGCAGCTTGGTGATCGCCCATATTCCGGCTGAATCGCAGTTCAAGCCGACGGGTGCTTATGTCGAAGGTGGCTATCTGGCCGGACGCTACAAGCGCTTTGGCGACGACACAATGGACGAAAGCTTTTTCCCGATCGTCCATCAGCAAACGGCGATCGATCGGCGTTTCTCGATGCCTACTGCGGCGATGCGCTCCGGCCAATGGTTTCCCGATGAATCCGATCGAACTTTCTGCGGCTCAGATCGAGCAATTCCGCGAGCAGGGATTTCTGGTGCTAGAGAAATTCCTTGACCGCGATCGCGTTTCGCAAATTGACGATCGCCTCGATCCGTTGTTTGCCACGCGCTTTGAAACCGGAATCTACCCGGATGAATGGCACGGACGACCGGGACTGAGCCGACCGGAAGCAACTCGGCAAATGGTCGGGATGTGGCGCTGCGATCGCACGGTTGCCAGCCTCTCCCTTTCTGCCGAAATTGCCCGCCTCAATGCCACGCTGGTCGGATGGTCGGGCGGACGCTTGGCAATGGATAGCTGCTGGATCAAGCCGCCCAACGCGCCCGCAGTTCTCTTTCATCGCAACAGCACTTTGGTAAGCTGCATTGCACCGAGCGAAATCGTCACCTGCTGGATCGCGCTGAGTGAAACCACGAAGGAAATGGGGACGATCGAACTCATCCCCGGTTCCCATCGCTGGCTGGGGCAAGACCAGTTCCGATTCCTCCACGCTCCCGAAGTCGATTACCGTCAGCCCGTCTGGGATTTGGGGATTCACGATCCTGAAATTTTGGCGATCGAACTGCCTCCGGGCGGCTGCGTGTTTCTACAGGGCGATTTGTGGCGCGGGTCGAGTTGTAATCTGAGCGATCGCACTCGTCGCAGCATTGCCGTGAGTACCCTTCGATCGGACGCTCAGTTTCAGCCGATCGGTGTTGGCACAGGCTACATTTTCAGCCGCTATCGCAGGCTAGATAGTTTGGAGATGGACGAAAGCTTTTTTCCGATTTTGTGGACGCAAGCGGGCTATCGATCGGCTTTCGCGCAGGCTTACTGTGAAGATTTGATGAAATTGGGATGAAGAATAATGCTAAAGATAGATGTAATTCGATGAATTCGTGGTTTCCGCTACGCTCATTCTGGGTGGATTCCGATATGGTGGGGGCGAACTTCTACTCCTACGTCACGGATTTCTCGCATGACAAATCAGGAACACGATCGCGTGAGTCGGGTCTGCGTCCCGATTGCCTACCTTTTCATGAAGTGCTGGCCCAGTCGGTTGCCAACATCGCCCCAACCGTAACGCCGACTGTGAATGCTGCCCTCGTTTTTGCCAGTGCGGGAGCGGGAACTTGGTTTACCTACCTGCTGGCAACGATCGGCTTGGTGTTTGTCAGCCTCAACATCAATCAGTTTGCGCGGCGATCGGCTTCTCCCGGTTCGCTCTATGCCTACATCGCACGAGGTTTGGGAGCTACCGCAGGCGTGATTACGGGCTGGGGCTTGATCTTGGCCTACATTTTCACCGCAATGGCCGTGACAGCCGGATTTGCCAACTACGGCGAAGTGCTGCTCAATCCGATCGGCATTGCCCCCTCACCGATCTTCTTCTTTGCGATTTGTGTCGGTGTGTCCTGGTATGTCGCCTACAAAGATATTCAGCTTTCAACCGCACTCATGCTTGCCCTTGAAATTGCCTCGGTGGGCTTGATTATTGTGCTGGGGCTGATTGTCCTGGGTCATCACAGCTTTGCGATCGATACGGCTCAACTGACGCTGCAAGGCGTGAAACCGGGCGGCGTCGTTTTGGGCTTGGTGCTGGGCGTGTTCAGCTATGTCGGTTTTGAAAGTGCGACGACCTTGGGCGATGAAGCGAAACGACCGCTGCGAACGACTTCCCCGCGCCGTCATTCTCAGCACGATCGCCTGCGGCATCTTTTTCGTGATCATGTCGTACATTCAGGTTTTGGGCTTTCGAGATAGCGCCACCGCCTTCAACGAAAGCACTGCGCCGATGAACGATCTGGCGATTCTCTCAGGCGTCCCGTTCTTTGGCATTTTGATTTCGATCGGTTCAATGGTCAGCTTTTTTGCCTGCGCCTTGGCGAGCATCAACGCCGGAGCGCGCATTTTCTTTTCAATGGCGCGACACGGCATTTTTCACAACAGCATCGGACAGGCACACCGCAGCAACGCCACGCCGCATGTTGCCGTCACCCTCGCGGCGATCGTCGTCTTTCTCGTTCCCGCGTCGATGTCGCTGTTTGGCCTGCCGCCGCTCACCATCTACGGCTACACGGGCACGATCGCCACGTATGGCTTTCTGCTGGCCTACATTCTGATTTCGATCGCCGCTCCCATGTATCTCAAGAAAGAACATCAGTTGCGCCCGCTTGATGTGATTTTTTCGGTTCTCGGTGTCGGATTCATGGCAATTCCCGTTTTGGGCAGCATCGGCCTTCCCGGTGAAAACAGCTTGTTCCCGGTTCCACCCGCGCCCTACAACGTGTTTCCGTATTTGTTCTTGCTCTATCTGGTGGTCGGTGCGGGCTGGTTTGTGATGCTGCGGCTGCGATCGCCCCAGATCATTGAGTCGATGGAAGCTGACATCGAAGCATCCCATACGCGCTTTGACGACATGAAGAAAATTTGAGCCAAGCGGGGAAGCGATCGTCTTCCCCAATTTGCTGATCACGAAACGGAAGTAACGCCATGTGCGACTTCAACAGCTTTACTTTGTGCTGCATCGATCGAGTAGAAAGTACGGCGCTTCAAGTTCAAAGCTTCGCCATCCGAGTTCAAAGCTTCATCAGCGGAGTTCAAAGCTTTATCAGCGGAGTTCAAAGCTTCATTAGCAGAGTTCAAAGCTTCGCCGTCCGAGTTCAAAGCTTCATCAGCGAAGTTTTGAGGCTGGCGGTTCAAGTTCCAGGCTCGGCCTTTCAAGTTCAACGTTGAAAATTGCAGGCGTGAGGTAAAAATCATGGTGATGGAAATGACGGCGGCAGATACCGTGACGAGCGATCGCATTGCTGACTTTATGGAAACGCTGCGCGATCGAGGCGTTGAATATCTGCGGTTTGAACTGCCAGATTTGCATGGCGTGTCGCGGCTGAAAGTCGTCCCGATCGATAAAGTCGAAGCGTACACGCGCAAAGGACTCAACTTCTACGGCGGCACACTTGCCCTCGATACGGCTTCGCTGGTCGTTCCCGGAGCCGGACTGCACGCCGAACGCAAATATCGCGACCACCAGATTTTCCCAGATCTCGACACGTTGGCTCCGGTTCCCTGGCTCGATCGCACCGCGAAGGTGATCTGCGATCCCTACTGGAGTGCAGACGAACCCTTGACCGTTGCCCCGCGCTACGTCCTCAAGTCGCTGCTGGCAAAAGCTGCCGCAATGGGATTTGACGTGATGATGGGGCACGAATTCGAGTTTTATCTGCTGACGGCAAAAACGCAAGAGCCGCTGTTCGGAGGGCTGCACATCTTCAACCACATCCGCAACCAATACATTCCCGAACTCGATCGCCTGCTTGACTATCTGCGTCAGGCCGGAGTCGATGTGATCACCCACAACTGCGAGTATGCGCCTTCTCAGTTTGAGATTAACTTCGGCGCAAGTGTGGGCATTGCTGCCGCTGACAAAGCCTTCACCTTCAAAACCGCCGTCAAGGAAATCGCGCACCGTCTGGGCTATCTGGCTTCCTTCATGTCGAAGCCGTTTTCCGATCGCGCCGGATGCTGCTGCCACTTTCACATCAGCCTGATCGATCGATCGACCGGACAAAACGCCTTTTTCGATGCGGCTGATCCCGATGGACTATCGGCCTTGGCGCGATCGTTCACGCAGGGCATTCTCGACCACGCGCCTGCAATGATGCCGCTGATCAGTCCGACGCCCAACTGCTATCGCCGCCTCAAACCCCACACCTTTGCGCCGTCCAATATTAGCTGGGGCATCGAAGACCGCACGGCAATGGTGCGCGTCAAGGCGACCCACGACGAAAACACGCACCTGGAAATGCGAGCCGGATCGGGACTGAGCAATCCCTACCTCAGCGCAGCCGCAACTTTGGCAGCAGGTTTGCTGGGCATTGAGCAGGCGGCACAACTTCAGCCGATGAGCGATCGCCCCAGCGAAGACGACCCCGCATTTCCCAAGCTGCCGCCGAATCTGGAAACGGCGATCGAGGGCTTGATGGCGGATGAGGAAATGCGATCGCTCTTGGGCGAAGACTTTGTGCATCTGTTCACCACCGTCAAGCAGTTTGAGCTTGACGCTTCCACGCCCATGTCACCGACTGGGAGCAAAAAGAATATCTGGAGGTTTACTAGGGCGCGTCTTAGAACTTTTGCTTGGCGTTGACAGTTTGGCTTGCCCCCTCAATCCCCCAAAATTGGGAACGAGGACTCTGGAAGCCACCAAAATTGGGAGCGGGGGGGCTTCCAAGAACTTTAAAGGCACTGACTGCCTAGGGCTTGTCTTTCATCGGACTGCCATTGTCCCAAAACTCGACGACAAATCCCCGATCGATCGCTGCCTGCTCGATCGCGGCGTAGTCCGCGCTGGCGACAAACAGCAAAACGCCGCCGCCCAATCCATCGCCGCGATCGAGCGCCTTCGCAACTGCCGCCGCCGACTGCAAGTAGTAGCCCTGCCAGCCAAACATCGGGTAGGTGTCGCAGACTAAAACCAGCGATCGCGCTGCACCTGTCACCGTCCCCGCCAAAAGCAGAAAGTGGCCGACGCTCCAAGCGGGCGGAGGCGGATCGATCGATTCGCCGTTCAGATAAGCGATCG
>JAAUTJ010000325.1 GCA_012031475.1 Leptolyngbyaceae cyanobacterium SM1_3_5
GTGCAGGGCTATCTCGCGCTTGATCTCGTCAAGAAGAACAATGTCGAACTGGTCAAGGGCGTCGACCGCGCCAGCACCACCACCGTGGGCGCGCTGCGCACCGCGGTGACGGTGGCGCAGGCGATGACAACATCAGCGGCGGGTCGGGTAACGATCGGCTCTTTGGCGGCCTGGGTAACGATTTCATCGCAGGCGATACAGGAAACGATCTCATGGTCGGCGGTTTGGGCGATGACACGCTCGACTGGGATGATGGCGACGGCAACGACATCATGAGCGGCAATGAAGGCCGAGACACGATCGAAGTAGATGGTTCTGTGGCACTCGGTGACAACAACGTGCTGGGCAAAAATGCTCAAGGTCTGGCCTTCTTCGAGCGCACTGGCCTGAATGGACAGTTGGGCGTCGGCAGGTTTGATCTGACGGTAGACACAGCCGAAGTGTTTGATGTCAGCAGTTTTGGCGGCAACGATACGTTTGTAATCAACGATTTGACTGGAACAGGCGTCGAGTTAATCGAGTTTGACGGCGGAGCGGGAAACGACATCCTGGATGCTCGCAACACCAGCACTCGCATTGAGGCGATCGGCGGGGATGGCGACGACACGCTGATCGGCGGCACAGGCACGATCGTCGTGGGCGCGGCAACCTTGGGCGATACACTGACGGGCGGCGCGGGTCGAGACAAGTTCCAGTTCTCAAGCGATCCGTTTGCGGGCGTCCCCGTTGGCAACTCGAATCGGCCTGATGTGATTACCGACTTTGCGTTTGCTGACGATCGAATCGCGATCGATCCGCGAGGCTTCACCGCTCCACTGTCTTTTGCCAAAGGCGAAGTCAATGCGCTTTCGGGCAGCAGCAACGTCCTTGTCCTTGAAGGCAGCTTTGCTAATGCGGGTCAAGCCGCCAACGCGATTCGAGACAACAACAACCTCACAGCCGATCGCGGCGTCTTCGTCTACTTCAACCAAAATCTCGGTATCAGCCGCGTTGTCTTCTCAGAAAACCTAGCGAATGGTGGCCGTTTCAGCGTTCTTGGCAATCTGACAAACCTGACAAGTGCCGCCCAACAAGCGAACTTCACGGCAGACAATTTCAGCGTTGCCTAGTGACTTGCCCTCAACCCCTTCTTTCCAGGGAGAGGGGGAAGGGTCAAATTCAGCCTTCTGCACATTCGATCGATTATGCCGCTCAATTCTTCTTGAAGCCAAAAGGTTTCTATTATGAAAAACCAAGACGAAACGCTGATCGCAACACCCCAACAAACAGCTTGGTTCAAGTATGCCGCAGGGTCTTTGATGCTGCTGGGTGTTGGAATTTTGATTGGAAGTGTGCTGCGTCCTGAATCCATCGCACCCGTTCAACCAGGCATCACTACCCAGACCGCGCAGCCTTGCAGCTTTCCGATCGAAGCGATCGGCAATGCAGCGCGATCGGATGCGACGAGCCTGGTTGAGCCGCGCATTTCGATCGATTGTGCCGCGACCGACTGGCAGCAGCTTAACGTCAAAACCTTTGTCGGACGGTTTGGCGCAGCTTGGTGGGTTGCCGTCTCGCCGGATGGCAAAACGACGGCATCGGTCAGCGGCAGCGTGGTGGAAGTGCGCGATTTGCAGACGCAAACGGTGCTGCATACGCTGCAAGGCCATACCGATGTGATCCACGCGATCGCCATCAGTCCCGATGGCAAAACTTTGGCGACGGGCAGCGCCGATCGCACCATCAAGCTGTGGAATCTGCAAACGGGCGAACTGCTGCAAACGCTGCGCGGACATGTCGGCGTTCTCTGGTCAATTTCCTTCACGCCTGACGGTCAAACCTTGGCAAGCGGCGGCGGCGACAGCACGATTCGCCTGTGGGATCTGAAGACGGGGCGGCTGGTGCGGACGCTTTCGGGACATCGCGATCGCCTCTTTCCGGTCGTCTTCAGTCCCGATGGCAACCTGCTCGCCAGCGGCAGCAAAGACACGACGATTCGCCTGTGGGATTGGCGAACCGGGAAAGAACTGCGCGTCCTCAGCGGCCACACCGATGCCGTCAGAACCTTGGCCTTTGACCCGACCGGAGCGCAAATTGCCAGTGCGGGCTGGGACGGCACACTCAAACTGTGGGATGTGCAGACCGGAAAAGAGTTGCATTCGTTTACAGGTCACGCCAATCATATTGTTTCAGTGGCCTTTAGTCCCGATGGCAAAACGTTAGCCAGCGGCGGCATCGACAACACAATTAAGCTGTGGAATTTAGAGAACAATACGCCTTTGGCAACGCTGCTCGGACATTTTGACTGGGTGCTGTCTGTTACTTTTACGCCCGATGGCAAAACGTTAGTGAGCGGTAGCCGAGACGGATCGATCGCCCTTTGGAGCCGCAAAGATTTGTAAGTCGTTATCCACATCAAGAGTCATGATTGTGAATCAGCATTCTTCACCTCAAACAAATCCTTGGATTGGTCGTTTAGTGGGCGATCGCTACCAAATCGATCGACGATTGGGCGGCGGCGGCATGGGCGATGTTTTTCTTGCCACTGATACGAGATTGGGCAAATCGATCGCCCTAAAGCTGTTAAAAGAATCGCTGTCCAACGCTGATCTAAAAGCTCGATTTGAGCGCGAATGTGCAATCTGCGCCGCCCTGAAAAGCAGCCATATCGTGCAGGTCAGCGACTACGGCTTAACTTCAGAAGGGTTTCCGTTTTATGTCATGGAATATCTCCAGGGGCAAACCTTGGGACAGTTGCTATTCAGCCAGCCGCGCCTTTCGATCGAGCAGACCTGCAATATCATCACACAGGTTTGTGCGGGCTTACAGGCCGCTCATACGGGAGTTTCACTTTGGCATCGCGAAACGAATACGAACGAACAAATTAAAGTGGTGCATCGCGATCTCAAGCCGGATAATATTTTTTTAACGCCAACTGCGCTGGGTGAATTTGTTAGAATCATCGACTTTGGAATTGCTAAAATTCAATCGCTACAGACGGAATATGCGGCCACCACTTTGTTTATGGGAACCTGCCACTACGCTTCGCCCGAACAGTTTGACGGCGGAATTATTGATGAGCGATCGGACATTTACAGCCTGGGTATTATCCTTTACGAAATGCTTTCCGGAACCGATCCGTTTGGCTTAGACTTTCGCAAAAATCGCATTACCAATAATGCTTGGCTGGCCGCCCATGCAATGAAAGATCCGCAGCCATTGCGATCGCAACTCGACTGCGACCACATCTCTCCCGCCCTCGAAGCCGTCGTGATGCGCTGTCTCGAAAAAGCGCCAAGCGATCGATTTGCCTCGGCTGAAGATCTGCGGATGGCGCTTCAGGCCGCAGTTGCTCGTGCTGCCAACGAAATGCGGACTGAAGTTCGCCCGATCGCCCCTCGACCCGCCCGCCGCAGAACTGCCCCAATCTGGCTGAGCGTCGGCGCAACGCTGCTGACGTTGGCCGTTGCCGCTCACGCCGTTCCTCAACTGATGCATTTGCCGATCGCTCCGCCCACTTTGTCCAATCGTCAGGCGATCGCGCTGGCTGAAACGCTCTCAGGCAGCGCGGCTCCGGTCTGGGCGGCGGTGATGACGCCGGACGGTCAAACCTTGGTGAGTGCGGGAGAAGACCGAGTTGAAAGCCGCTATCCGATCAAAATTTGGGATGTCAAGGCGCAGCAGGTGCGGCAAACGCTGGCCGGACATGGAGAGGCGGTGCGATCGCTCAGCCTCAGTGCGGACGGCAAAATTTTGGCGAGCGGCAGTGCAGACAACACGATTAGGCTCTGGAATTTGCAGACGGGTGAACTGATTCGCACCCTCGAAGGTCATTCTGCTCCGGTTGCGTCGATCGCTCTAAATGCTGATGGAAGAACGCTCGTCAGCGGCAGCGAAGACCGGACGGTGAAAATCTGGGATGTGCAAACGGGAGCCAGGCGGACGCTGACGGCTCACACTGAGGCGGTGTATTCGGTGGCGCTGAGTCCTGACGGTGGGGCGATCGCCAGCGGCAGTGCGGATAAAACGATTCGCCTGTGGGATACGGAATCGGGCGAACTAGTTCGGACATTGGGCGAACCCGGAGGCCATCGCGATACGGTTGGCGCAGTCGCCTTCAGTCCCGATGGGCAACAGTTGGTGAGCGGCGGCTGGGATGGCTTTGTCAAACTGTGGAACGCCTCGACCGGACAGTTGGTTCAAACCTTTGAAGGTCACAGCGATCGCGTCGTCTCAATCGCTTTTTTCAATCCCCAAACGATCGCCAGCGCCAGCTTTGACCATACGATTAAACTTTGGCAGCCGCCTTCCACATCGGCCATTCAAACGCTGGACGATCATACCAGTCGCGTTTTGGCGATCAGCGCGGCAGATCGATCGATGATCAGCAGCAGCAGCGACACCACCATCAAAATTTGGCGCTAACGGCTGAACGCTTTGAGCAAGGGCGAATCGGGACTGATTGGTATCTATTTGAGAAAGCATTCCAGTATCATCAAGTTTGCATAGCAGGAGACATCGATGAAAACGCACTCGTCTTCTCGATCGCAGCTTTCAATTCGCTGGATGGGTGTTGCGGCATTGGCATCCTTGTACGGTGCATTCACCCTGGCTTGGGTAAACTACCGAATTCACCTGCCGGGATTGCTGACGCAGTTTCAATTCTCAGCCGATGTTGCACCCCAACTGCTGCTGATTGAAACGCTGCTGGCAATTAGTTTAGAGCCGCTGATGGGAAAAATTTCCGATCGAATGGCGCAGCAGCAAGGAACTCGGCTGCCGCTGATCTCGCTGGGCGTGGTGCTAGCGTCGGCTGTTTTTATGGCAATTCCAGTCTGGGCAATTTTCGTTTCACCCAGCAGTGCGGGACAGTGGGGACTGCTGGGATTGCTGATTGGCTGGGCGATCGTCATGAGTATTTTTCGCAGTCCCTCAGTGGCGCTGCTGAGGCAATCTGCCTCAACTCCAAATTTGCCCCTAGCGGCCAGCGGCTTGACCTTTGCCGCCGGAATTGCCGGAGCAGCCGCACCTTTGGCAAAGCAGTTCATTCTTGATTTGGGGGTGGCTGTTACGTTTACCGCAGCCGCAATTTTGCTGCTCGCAACAGCGGCGGCAGTCAGGTTTTTCGCGCCTGCCGCCCCTGAGAGGCCACGTGCCTCCAGCACATCCGATTCCCTGTCTCGACTGTGCCTGATCTTTTTTACCGGACTGGCAGTCACTTTAGGATTTCGACTGGCGATCGACACCTTTCCCAAAATTTTGAAAGCCCAGCTTCCCCAAGTGAATGCGGCTCTGCTGGTTGGGGTAATTTTCTGGCGATCGCGCTGGCGGCTTTTCCGGCAGGCGCGTTTGCAGCGCGATCGAGCAATCGGCAGGTCATGCGGTTGGGCTTCGTGGGAGCCGCCGGATTTCTGGGCTTAATGGCGTTCACCCACAGCCTGCTGATGGCGACGATTGTGGCAGTCGGCTTAGGCATCTGCTTGAGTTTTGCCATCAACGGCACACTTCCCTTCGTGCTGTCTTTGCTGCCGTCTGATCAGGCCGGATGGGGCGTTGGCGTTTTCTTTGGCGGCGGAGCCGCAGCCACAAGCTTGCTAGGTGGCCTGAGTTTATTGGGCGGACTGTCATCGATCGCTGGAATTGGCCTCGGCGCGATCGCGCTTTTAGCCGCTGGCTTGTGTATTGCTGCCCATCCTGAGCCGATCTAGTGAGACTGCTCGACGGCTCCCAACGCTTTGAGGGTAGCTTTTTGGGCAGCGGTCAACCCCGTGATGCCCAGAATGTTCATGCCTTCATAGGGGCGATCGGCTCTAAGCGTTTGCAAACAGTCTCCGGTCTGGATGTCCCAAAGCTTGATCGTTTCGTCTTCGCTGCCCGTTGCCAAAATCTGACCCTCTGGGCTAAACGCGATCGATCGAACTTCTTTGCCGTTGTCCTTGCAGCGTCAGAGATTCGGCTTCTGCGGTCTGCTGTTCCCCATCCATCGTTGCCCAATCTATCTTTTCGAGATGCCACAGTTTAATGATGCGA